>VGPG01000019.1 GCA_016875555.1 Chloroflexota bacterium
GATGAGTTGTGTGCCGGGGATGCGTACCACCGCTTGTGGCACATCGACGAAGCGCTCCGGCGCCGTAATGTCGACGTCCCAGACGTCGTCAATGCGTGTCTGTGGTGGGAGTGCATGTCCCGAACGGTGAATTTTGCGACTGACATGCGGTTCGCTCCGCTTTTCGTAGTGGACACGTAACTCGTACAGATAGAAGTTCGAACTGAGAATCTGGGTGGGTTGAATTAACTGACTCACCGTGCTCCGCCGGAACATGCCTTGGCGCGACCAGCGTTCGAGTAGTCGCCGAATGGCGTCAATGTGGTGCAGGGTATCTGCGCGCGCACGACTTCGATTCAAATAGTCGACGTCAAGCTCATGCGCCAACAAGACTTCGAGAGGATTCTCTAACCACTCGGCGATGGCATCCCAGTGCTCATCACCGTGATCAATCAGGAGGTGCTTTTCGGTGATTGGACCACTCGCCGCGTTGCGCAATGCATCAACTGCCTGAGTGGCGCTACTATAGCGTTGCCCACCACCAGTGCCCATTAAACGGCGAATGACGCGATCAAAGACGGCATAGTCGTGATTGATGTCAGCCAAACTCTCGAGTGGTGTGGCAGGTATGGGACCGCCGCGTACCATGTGGTAGAGCAGCATACCGAGTGCATATAAGTCGTCATTGGTGGTGGCTGTGGCTACGCCGAGATGCATACTCCCCGGATAATAGGGATTACCGAGGTCGCGATCATCAAAGCCCGTTAACTCGCGACTCATCTCGCACGCAGCAAAACCGAGTCCAGTCAACTGCACGCCGAGATCGTCTGCGACCAGTACATAGGCTGGCTGCACATCGCGATGAATGATTTGCTCATCGTGTAGCGCATCAATCACGGTGGCCAGTTGACTAAATATGTGCACCACATGGATGGGGTCAAGCGCACCTTGTAATAAGATGGCGTCGAGCGACTGCCCACCGGGATCAGGTGTAACCATGTAGTCGCCGTAATTTGGGTCGCGCCCATTTGCGAGCACCGGCAATAACCCGGGGTGACTGATCTGCGAACCGAGTTTGGCGGCCAAACGAAAGCGTGCCAACGAGAGAGGATCGTTGCGACGGAGTATGGCGACCGTCAGCGCATGATGCACGTTGGCGCGTTGTGCGGTGTAGTAGACGGCCAGATCGTCGATACGCACCGCCCGACCCAGCTGGTAGTTGCTGAGCCCAGAGGATTCGTTCGATGGTCGTTGTTGTGTGTCACGTGCTACACTCATCCGGCGTTCCTTTGATGCGCGCTGTCATCATGTTGTAAGAATAATAACACAAATGTTCTACTTTGACAATGAGGTGTTGATGATGGTGTGCGTGATTTCGTGGTAGTGCTGATGGGTGGCATGGAGATGCACATATGCATCAGGTGCCGTCAAAATCATGCGCTTGATGGCGCCTGGCACGAGTGGCACATCGGTGAGCTGTGCCAGCGGAGACCACCAGAAGTCAGCCGGATTGTCTTGTTCTGGTCCACGAAATACGGTCGATTGCCACGCAAGATCTAGCAAGGTGACCGCATAATACAGGCCAATTTCATGAAACACCTGCCCATGGAAGTCACGGTCAATCAGCTCGATAGTTGCCATGAACCGTTGAATGTGCACACGCGTGTGAAGCTCCTCGGCCATTTCACGTTCTAGCGCTTCTGTGCTGCTTTCGCCCATATCAACGCGCCCACCCGGCAACGACCACACGGCATGCCCGGGAGTTTGATGTATTAGCACACTGTTGTTGTGTACGCACACGGCAATCGTGCGCACATGGAAGTGCCCGGCTTGTGTATCAAACGAAAGCATTGACATGGTTGCGCTCCAGATGATTGACGTCGCGTGCACGATAACGCACGATATCCCGCGGCCGCATTAATTGGCATCGACTGCACGCGCCCAAAATGCTTCGACCTGTGACCGTAGCAGGGCGTGTTGGATCAGTGCTAATTCGGGGTCTTCACGGAGAATTGTCTTGGCCTCGAGCTGGGCGGCCTGCAACAAGCGCATGTCAGTGAGTTGGGCGATTTTGAGGTCGGGCATGCCGCTTTGGCGTGTACCGAAAAATTCACCCGGCCCGCGAATTTCGAGATCCTTCTCGGCCAGTATAAACCCATCGCTACTCGCAACCATTGCATCAAGTCGCAGGTTTGTTGTTTCGTTGTCGCGATCGCTGACCAAAATACAGTAGCTCTTGTGCGGTCCACGCCCAACACGCCCGCGGAACTGATGGAGCTGTGCCAAGCCAAAGCGGTCGGCTCCCTCGATCATCATCGTGCTCGCATTGGGGATGTCGATGCCCACCTCAATGACTGCTGTCGCCACCAAGATATCAGCCTCGTGATTGCGGAACGCCACCATGATGGCATCTTTGTCTTTGGCACTCATCTTGCCGTGAATCAGACTGACGCGCAAATCTTTGAAGACGTCGGATTGGAGCTTTTCGTACATCTCCTCGGCCGATGGCAAATCTGACTTATCGCTCTCCTCAACTAGCGGGCATATCACAAATACTTGGCGCCCTGTGGCGACTTGCTTGCGGATGTGATTGTAGGCCTTGTGCCGCTCGGCGTTGGTGATGCGCTTGGTGGTAATTTGTTGGCGCCCAGGGGGTAATTCATCAAGAATCGAGGTGTCAAGATCGCCATAGATCGTCATGGTTAGCGTGCGTGGAATGGGTGTTGCCGTCATGACTAGCATGTGCGGGTTGTGCCCTTTGTCTTTGAGGCGCTGCCGCTGTTCGACGCCAAAGCGGTGTTGCTCATCAACAACGACGAGGCCGAGGCGCAAATACTGCACACCCTCACTAATCAAGGCATGGGTACCTACCACCAAGTCAACTTCGCCGCGGGCCACTCCTTCGAGGACGCGTCGGCGCTCTTTGGTGCCAAGACTGCCGGTGAGGAGGGCGATGCGTACGCCATCACTCTGGTTGGGGTCCATGCCCAACAACTGCTGAATTTCGGCGAGACGACTGCGTCGATTGTCGCCGAGGAGTTCTTGCCACTCGTTGCTCCGGCGCACGTTGATGTTGCCCAGTAAGGCGCTCAAGCCGCGGTAGTGTTGCTCGGCCAAGATCTCGGTCGGCGCCATAATGGCTGCTTGATACCCATTGGCTACTGTCTGGAGTGCGGCAGCCGCAGCGACGGCGGTTTTGCCGCTACCGACGTCGCCTTGGAGTAGTCGAGCCATGGGGATGGGTGCCGCTATGTCAGCGAAAATTTCTCCCAAGGCTCGATTTTGGGCATTGGTCAAGGCAAATGGCAAGGCTGCAAGCAGCGCTGCATGTGCATCATCGTTGTAGGGCATGGCATAGCCTGGCTCACCCTGCCAGTTGATCTTGCGCTGCAGTACGCCTAATTGAATGGTCAAAAACTCGTCGAAACCGAGACGCGTTCGCGCTGCAATCACGTCCTCAGGAGTAGCAGGGAAGTGGATGCGTTTGATGGCATCGACGAGGTCAATTAACCCGGTGCGTTGACGCACTGCCACGGGTAATGGATCGGCCAACAGATCGGCATAATTGTCGATGATGCGTTTGATGGTGGTGCGGGCACTGCGTTCGGCCAACCCCTTGGTAAGTGGGTGGACGGGCACCATGCGCCCTACATGCAGTAATTCGTCGGCACTCAGAGGTTGATATGGTTGCCAGTCTGGGCTACTCATTTGTCGGATGCCGCCGAACGAATCGACTTTGCCACTCACCATGATCGTCATCTCTGGTTTAAGCTGGCGTAACAACCAGCGTTGACCGAAGAAGACGATTTTGAGCATGCCGGTTTCATCTTCGAGTTGGACGTTGACGCCAGTACTCCCATTACGCATCGTGAAGCTTTTGACTTCGGTGATGTTGGCGATGACGGTGGCAACTTGGCCTGGGCGTAACTCATCGATAGTGATGCGCTTGCTGAAATCATCGTAGCGGAACGGGTAGTGGTGGAGCATATCGCGAATTGTCTTCACCCCGATCCGACTAAATGCCTGTGCAAGAGACGGAGTAATTCCCGGTACGACCTTGAGCGGCGAGTTGAGCGTGATGGGGCCATCATGGGGTGCGGATTCGTTGCGTTTGGCCGCCGACTTGCGTGGTGCCGGTGTGACGGGTGGTGCTGGTGCTGGTGTGACAGCGTGCTCGGGTGCTGCATGCAGTGTTGTGTGATGCGCCGGTGGCGCTGGCGGCGCCGGTGCGTGAGCCGCGACAGGAGCATCGTGGGACTGAGGTTCATACCGGCGATACAACGTGCGAAGCACGGCAATCGCCTCGTTGATGCAGGCAACGCGTACTCCGTGCTCCCATGCGTAGTAGCCGCGGATTGCGGTTACGATCGGCTTGAGATCGGCATCATCGGCGAGAGTGTGATAAGTACACAACCAGTCGTCGACGAACGCGTCAAGACCATCAGGATGGATGGTGTTTTGGTAGCCGCTATCACGCTCGGCGCGGAGTCCCCTGCCGAGATCAACGATGGCCTGTAGATGCATGATGCTACTCCTCTGGAGCGACTAGAGGATGCCTTCGTAGACGGCAACGCCCATGGCGCCGGGGCCGAGCATGGCCGCACTACTTGGGCTCATTTGCATAGCGATGACTTGATGTCGTGGGAAGACGGGCTCTACCCGTTCGAGAAACTTCTCCACATCTTCGGGACCTGTTGTGTATAACACAGTAACGGACTGGACTTTGGGGAAGTCTTCGACAAACGTGGCTAAGCCCTCAATGGCTTTGGTGCGTGTGCGTGTCCGTTCGTACAAGACGATTTCGCCGTCATCAAGGAGTAACAAGGGTTTGATACGTTGGAGCGACGTCAACGAACTGTTGGCGTACTCGAGACATCCCGCTTGATCGAGCGCGTCAATGGTATCAACAAAGAAGACAAAATGCGTTTGCCCAATCGTATCAGCAATGAGGTGTTCTACTTCTTGTGGCGACGCACCATCCTGAACAGCCCGTGCAGCCATGGTAACGATTGTTCCGAGGCCAGCCGAGAATGATTTGCTATCGACCGTGTGAATTTTTGCAGCAGTGGCCGGAATGCGCAAATGCAGTTGCTGTACGGTCCGATAAATCGGTGCAAGTTGTGCGGCCATATGAATCGAGAAGATGTGATCGTATTGCACCGTCAAGCGGCGAAACAACGTGTCAATGTCATCGGTTTGAGGTGGCAGAAAACGTGGCCGTAGACGCCCATCTGAGATGAGTTGGTAGTACTGTTCGCTGCCGAGTTCGACGCCAGCCCGGAAGGACTGGTCGCCAAATTGGACGCGTGACGGAATAATCGAAATATCGAGCTCATTGGCGAGCTCAGGGGCGATATCGGCGGTGCTGTCTGAGACGATTTTGATACGAGCCACGGTAATCTCCCCTTATGCTATGCACAGACTGTGCATGGTTATGCGTTGTGAATCTACGTTGTGGGTGCGACACGGACGACGGCCACCTCTACGGTGACCGCAAACCCGCACCAACGCTGCAAGGCGGTATGAAGCTGATGCGTGATTTCGGCATGCGCAGTAGCCAGTGGCACCGAGTCAACGATGACAAGGGGTACTTCAATTGCATCGGCACGGTGGACTATCACACGCTGCCAGGCATGTGGATGTGTGATGTCGAGTGACATCTTGCCAATCCCCCGCACCTGCGGCATGTGCCGGAGTTGCATGACTACGAATTTGGCAATGACCGGGGTGCTGAGATAAATTTGGCCAACTTCGGTTTGTGCGGTTTGCATCACATGGGTTTGTATGGTATCATCCTTCATTAGTGTGTCACACGACATTTGTGTCGGCAAGCCGTCTCCTGAGGAGGAGTTATCATGGCGAAGTGCCAAATCTGCGATAAGGGCGTCACGTTCGGCCGTAACATCCGTCACCAAGCAACTGGTGGTTGGTTCCGCCGTGCGCCTCGCACCAACCGTACCTTTAAGGCGAACGTTCAGCGCACCACATTGACGTTTGAGGGTGGCCTGCAGGTCCAAGTTAGCGTATGCACCAAGTGCTTGCGCACCATGTACCGCTCACGCTAGTCTATAATTATAGAAGATTGCGTGCGTCGTCGCAACCAAAACCCCCAGGGTTAGCCCCTGGGGGTTTTGGTATGGTGTAGATATCCGATTTACAACAGGTATTGTTCGATGGCAATAGCGACACCATCTTCGTCAATCGTGGGCAGATGATGTTTGGCTACGGCTTTGAGTTCGGGTATGGCATTGCCCATGGCCAATCCGAGCCCTGCCCACTGGACCATTTCGATGTCATTGGCCTGATCGCCAATGGCCACGACGGCGGTACGCGGAATATCGAGTTGATATGCGAGTTCAGCCAATGCCACCCCTTTGTTGACACCGAGTGCGGTCAGTTCACCGAAGAGTTGATGAGAACGCGTGGTAACCAGGCGATCGCCGACCAGGTGTTTGAGATTTGTCAGCGTGGGCCCCACAATGTCAGGTTCGGCCACAAAGAGTACTTTGGTAGCCGGTTTGTGGCGCACCACATCAGGTAAATTGTCGCTGAGGCGCACTTCGGCCCCTTCGGGATGATAACTCAAGTACAAATCGAGCTCAGGGCGCCGTTCGGCGATGTACAAGACCTCATCAATGTAGGCCACTACAAAGATTTGGTGGTCAAGAAGGTATTGCACGGCTTCGGCTGTTGCCTCTCCCGGCATCGTAGAGGTAAATCGAATGGCGCCGTCACTGGCGTTCCGGATGACTGCGCCTTGGTAACAGATGAGCGGGGCTGAGATGGCGAGTGTCGTGGCAAAAGGCATGGCCGCACCAAACATGCGCCCGGTGGCGAGGGTTACAATAATGCCAGCTTGCTGTGCCGCGGCAATCGCATGCCGTACACGCGGACGAATCGTTAAGTCGTGATTGACGACGGTGCCGTCGAGATCAAGTGCCAGGAGGCGATAACGCACACACTACTCCTTTGGTAAGATTCTCTGCTATTGTACTCGTATCTCTCATATGCTGTGAGAAAGCCCACCATTCATGCGGCGTTTATTGACTACTACCAGCGTATACGGGTTTGCTGCCCTGCTCGGGCCACTCGTGGCATTTGCCCTGACACCGCTCTACATCGGTGCCATCGGTGTTACAGGGTACGGTACCGTCGATCTTGTGCAGAGCGTGGCACAGTTGCTACTCCCACTCGCACTGTGGGGATTGCCGACCACTCTGATTGCCCGTGCGCCGTCCACGGATGGTCTCATAACCCATCAGCCTATGTTTGCGGGTGCGCTACGTCTGGTGATACTAGTTGCATGTGGCGTGAGCATACTCGCCATGGGCGTGGCACCATTGGTGGCGCATCACATCCAACGCTCTGATGTGGCGTGGCTCGTGGTCGTCTATGCCCTTTCGTTGCCTGGTGCGGCCGTGTATGGCGTGGTGCTTGCGATGGCGCGCCTGCTTGGGCGCATCGGGCATGCCGTAGTGCTGATGGTAGTCTATGTGCTGGTCTTGGCGATGAGTCGCATCACGCTCGTGCTCTGGTTTGATGCCGGTGTGACGGGCATGATTGTTGCATTGGCCGGTACCAACATCCTTGTAGCACTACTTGCGATTGCAGTCAGTTGGCGTTGGTGGTGGGTGACAACGCGCTGGGATGATGTCTGGGCGTTTGGGCGTCTCGGATTGCCACTGGCACCAGCGAGTATAGCCGTGTGGATGTTGCTCTTCATTGATCGGTGGTTTTTGGTGCAGTATGTCACACCACTCGTGCTCGGTCAGTACGCAATTGCCACAGTAGTTGCCTCATTAATGGCATTTGTTGCTGAGCCATTCAAACAGGCCTGGCAACCGATGGCCCGCCGACACATGTCACCGCAGGTGACAATGTGGGTATTGACCGTGTATGTGGCAATGAGTCTGCTCGTAGGCGCATTGATTGTCACATGGACACCAGTGCTATTGCAGCTCATTGGTGGTCATGATGCCATCGCGGCAACCGCATTCGTACCGTGGTTGTTGATTGCTCCATTGATGAGTGGCGTGGTGGCAATTGTGAGTATGCCGGCCATTCGAGCACAACAGACGGGCCGATTGGCGTGGGCCACGCTCCTAGGTGCAATGGTAAATATCGGCATGAATATCTGGCTTATTCCTCAGTATGGGGCGCATGGTGCCGCATGGGCAACGGCCGTTGCTGCGTGTATGATCCCACTCCTGCTTGGATGGATGAACGCAGCAGATGCAGCAATAACGTACGATTGGTGTCGCCTTGGTGCCCTCATCTGTGCCTGGATTGGCTACTGTGCGCTGTTGACGTATTTACAACCCATTGGCTATCGGATCGGTGCATTTGCTGCGCTGTGCGTCGTGGTGGCACTGATTATCTCGGTGTGGCGGTGGCGTCAGTACTGGGCACTGTGGCAACAACCAGGCGAGTCTGAGCAGGTATAAATGCCACCGCTTTGGGGGATCCATCCTCTACCTGTGCACGAGCCTATTCCTTGGGCATGAGAATAAGCGAAACACCAGGCAAGGCGACAACCATGGTGAGTTCGCCAGTGTCCGTGTTCAGCCGGTAGAGCCCCTCTTGATTGACATCGTCGTGCCCGAAGCGTGTCAGCAAAATGTGCCCATCAACCGTGGCAATATCGCCGATGTAGCGCCACTCATAAAAGTCATACTCCCAATACGTGCTCTCCCATGTGGCAAGATTCGTCTTGTAAATGCGCGTCATTGAGGCTTCGGTCAGATAGTACGAATCCCAAATGTTGTGCACCGTGTATAAGTACCCATCATGAATCGTGCCCATCTCAGGAGAACGCCCGAAGTTGGCCAGTGGTGTGAGTACACTGTCACCCGTGCGATACCGAAAGACATCAGTTGCTGGTCGTTGCTCAGATTCGAGATATGCGCTTGACTCATTTAGGATATATAGTGTTTGATCATCTATTTTAAGAAAGCCACCAGGTGATACTAAATGACCTTGAGTGGTCAAACATTTTTTTCGAGTGAGCGTATCTGGATCTATGATTTGTAGCTCACATCCTTCATCCTGGTTTTGATAATCATTGCGTGTGATGCCAAATATAACCAGTTCGTTATTGTGTAGGTAACTTGTTAGTAACATCATATCGCCAAAATTGGTTACTAATGATTGTTCTTGTAATATCTCGCCTGTCTCTGCACGCATGCGCACGACCTTCCCTTCAAACCCACGCTCTTGACAGAGGACAAGTACATCGTCACCAAATGGATGCACGGAGATGGGTTCCATGCAGACGCGGTGGGTGTGTGCGGAGCGCAAATCGAGCGAGAGGGTGGCTGCGTCGTAGGCATCTTCGTTGAGATCGCCGGCATAGCCGAGCCAAATGCGTTGGGTATCAATGAACCCGTCGTGGATGAAGGTTAGTGGCAGGTCACGTTGGGTGGTCGGTGCAAACGTGGTGCGGTCA
The DNA here is from genome assembly GCA_016875555.1 of Chloroflexota bacterium. Lineage (GTDB taxonomy): Bacteria > Chloroflexota > Chloroflexia > Chloroflexales > Roseiflexaceae > UBA965. The sequence continues at coordinate 9,425 of VGPG01000019.1, forward strand.
AGGAGCCAAATCGCACTTGCGTCAAGCCCGGGAATCGCCCGTTTGCCGGCGACAACGTAGAGTGGCTGTGCGGGGATCTCGACGGATTGCCAGGCAGGTGTGCAGCTGATGAGAAACAAAGAAATCAAGAATGCAGACCATCGGTGCAGTGATACGTGCATATCGGCCTCCTGTGGTGAGCGGCAGGGTGACGAGACATCTCATCACCCTGCCTAGGATGTCTTGGTTAATTCCAGCCGGCGTAGAGCCGGGTGAGCGCACTTGAGAGACCTATTTCGTCGGGTGCCACGGCATGTTGTCCAACATAGCTGCCGATGCTGCCACCGTACTGGCCAATCAACCACTGGGCGTATATCGGACTATTACTGTCAATGTCAACGCCCATGGCTTGAAAGTACTTCCATGCGAGTTGTGAGCAGTAGAGGGCGCGATCGGTCTGCTTATCAATGAAGTTGTAGTTATAGGGAGTGACCAGGTGGCCGTAGCGTTTGATGATTTTGTCGAGAGTGTTACTGAGGGTGGTGGTTGAGAGGGAACGTGCACGGTGGATGCCGATGTATTGTCCGCGTTGTTGCCATGTCCCTATATTTTTGAATTGCACACCGCCAACATTCGTTGATTCGTAAACTTGAAAAATACCATGCCTGTCTTTCCCATAATAAATTCCTGCATGTTCATAGACACGAGCCCAGTATTTGCAGAGAGGGATGATATCCCAGAGGAGGCAGCCATCCATGCCGGTGCGGCGCAGGAGGATGTCGCCTTTGCGGACAATGGTATTGAGGGCGTTTTTGGGGAGGACCTTACGATAGTTCGTTTCGCCGGTGATGGCGCGGGTGAGTTGTGCGCCGAGGTGGATGTTGCGTGATTGGCTGCGTGTTGCCGGTTGTGTGGCGCGTGCAGCATCGAACAAGGTGCTCAGTTGATCGATGTCGGCTTGGCTTTGGGCTGAGAAGAGGGCTAGACCGATATCGGTGTAGCTGGATGTGCGTAGCGTAGATAGACCAGTGTCGTCGTAACGGACATCGCTTGATGGAGCGGTGCCTGTGTCACCATCGGTGTCACTCTCAACGGATTGGGCGTGTGTGGTGGTGGGGGTAATCATGTTGACAAGCACGGTCAATGCAAGTAATAGCGCCAAGATCAAGCGTGTACTCATGGCAATTCCTCTCATGATGAACGAACCCAAGACCATCATGACAGGTGCGCATTACTGGAGCATTACCAATAGTTAGGTGCGCCTAAATTATCTATGCGGGTACTTCGATGGCAACGACACGCAGATGACCGGCCAGATCTTTGTGGCATGTCACGTTGCCGTCGGGGTAGGCGTGCTGGAGCAGGTGCATCACGATATCCACCTGCCGTGGGTCGATTTCGCAGGCAAAAAATCCAGGCCGCGCCAGATGATGGGGCAAGAGCTGTGCCAGCGTACGGTAGAACGACGCACCGTCTGCATCACCGCCAGCAAGTGCCAAATGTGGTTCAAAATCGCGCACGTTGGCGTCGATTGTACTGAGGATGGTATAGGGTGGATTACTCACAATCACCGGAATTGGTGCGAGTGGGGTACACACATCAGTGCGCACCAGGTGGACACGGGTCGTCATGTTGAGCGTCTCACAATTGATGCGTGCGACTGCGAGGGCCTCTGCTGAGATGTCAGTGGCCACGACGTGTAGCTGTGGACTGGTATGAGCGATGGCAAGGGCAATACACCCGCTCCCGGTGCAGATATCGGCCACCGTGGTAGCGTTGAGTCGATGCGCAGCTGCACATGCGAGGTCGACGAGGAGTTCACTTTCGGGGCGGGGCACAAGCACCCGAGCATCGATGTACAAATCAAGCCCATAAAACTCGCGCGTGTTGGTCAGATAGGCGATGGGCTCGCCAGCGAGACGCCGCTGGCGAAGCATATCGAGTGTCAACCGATGTTCGCTGGGGAATTGGTCGTGGTGATGCAGAATGAGCCGCGTGCGGGTGGTACGCAACAGATGTGCAACGATGAGTTCGGCATCAAGCCGAGGGGTTGCGCTGCGGTCACGCAAATCGTGTGTAAGTTGATGAATAATAGCGGCAACGGTCTGCACGGCGTGGCTCTTTAGCAATAAAAAAGCGCGGACGGATTACACAATCCACCCGCGCGCTAGTATCAATTAGACGAACGGTAATGCGTCGCCCTCGTTGGTTTGCGAGGTGGAAAGCGTGGTAAATGCCCCCATGACGCGGTACTTCTGGTAGCGCTGATCGAGGAGCGCACTGAGTGGCATTTGGCTGAGCTCGTTGATGTGGTGCATGATACGTGCACCGGCCAGCCGTACGGTGTTATCGGCGTCGTTGTGCGCGCCACCTTCGGGCTCGGGGATGATGTCATCGATGATGCGCATCTCGAGCAGATCTTGGGCTGTAATGCGCATCGTTTTGGCGGCATCGGGCGCCTTCGAGGAGTCGCGCCACAAAATGGCAGCACTGGCCTCGGGTGCGGCCACCGAGTAGATGGAGTTCTCGAGCATCAAGATGCGATCGGTGACGCCAATGGCGAGTGCGCCACCCGAGCCACCTTCGCCGATGACCAGGCTGACAAGGGGCGTTTTGAGTTGGGCCATGACGAGGATGTTCTCGGCGATGGCGTTGCCTTGGCCGCGGGTTTCGGACTCCATGCTGGGGTCGGCGCCGGGGGTGTCAATGAGACAAATCACGGGTAGGGCGAACTTTTCGGCATGGTGGAAGAGGCGCATGGCCTTGCGGTAGCCGTCTGGTTTGGGCATGCCGAAGTTCCGGCGCATGTTCTCGCGGGTATCGCGGCCTTTTTGGTGACCGACGATGACCACAGAGCGACCGTTGATGCGCCCGACGCCACCGACAATGGCTGCATCATCGGCAAATCGTCGATCGCCGTGGAGTTCGAAGAAATCTTCACACAAGACGCGCACATAATCGAGGGTGCGTGGGCGTTGGACATGGCGTGAGATTTGGACTTTATCCCAGGCGGAGAGTGGTGTCTTCATGGGGTAATCCTCATACGTCAGCTGGGATGGGCGTTGCCGAAGCATCGCGCATGGTGTAGAGCTTAAACAGTCGTGCCAAGGTGTTGCGCATATCGGTGCGTGGGACGACCATGTCAATCATGCCGTGCTCAAGCATGAATTCTGCGCTCTGAAAGTTAGCCGGCAACTTCTGGCGAATGGTCTGCTCGATGACGCGACGCCCAGCAAAGCCGATGCGGGCACCGGGCTCGGCAATGATGATATCGGCGACTGAGGCGTATGACGCCAGAACACCGCCATAACACGGGTCAGTCATCAACGAGATATGGGGCATGCCAATGCTCCCAAGACGCGCAAGAGCGAGGTTGACTTTGGGGAGCTGCATCAGCGCTAAGACGCCCTCGTGCATGCGTGCACCACCCGAGGCGTTGATGGTCAAGAGCGGGACACGCCGTCCGTAGGCGCGTTCAGCAGCACGGGCTATCTTCTCGCCGAAGACGCTGCCCATGGATCCGCCGATGAACTCGAACTCGCTGATGGTGACTTGCAGGGGTTGGCCCATCAAGGTGGCTGACCCACTAATCATGGCATCATAAAGACCAGTCTCTTGTTGACTATCACGGAGCTTTTGGGCGTAGTTATCTTTGGGAGAGACAAAGTTGAGCGGGTCAAGAGGAGCGATGTCACCATCCTCTTGGATGAAAGAATCGCTGTCGAAGAGTCCTTGCCACTCGAATGCGCTCAGGCGCATATGGTGACCACACTTACATACCTTGAGGTTATCGCGGAGTTGTTTGACGTAGGTCAAATCGCCACATGATGGGCATTTGACCCACATGTTATCCGGGGTCCCTTGTTCAGGTGTCTGCTCACCGGGCGTAAACGCTTTTGGAGCACGACGAAAGAGTTCTTTCATCGATATCGCCTCGCATCTGCCAAATACTGCATGTGATTATAGCACACTGCACTTGAATACGCCTGATTGGTGGTATGATAGCAGGCAAAGAGTGCACAAAGCATATTGAGATTTGGCAACGCATGGCCACCAACATACCGACTGCGACCCACTTGTGCAGTGATGTGGCTATGGTATCGACAGACGTATCAGACGAGTTTGATGGCTAAGGATGTGAAGTGTCATGCAATTGATCCCAGTGATGTTTGATGAATCATCTCCCGCGCTCATTCGTGTCAGTGCTAATCCGGCGCATTTACTCACCAAAGAAGAGGGCAAGTCACGTGCTGACGTACTCATGCACGAGGTGAGTGCATTGCAAGCTTTGATGTTTGGTGCTGGTACACATCGAGTCTTGTTGATGTTACAAGGTCTTGACGCGAGTGGCAAAGATGGCGTCGTGCGCTTCGTTATGAGTGAGGGTGACCCGCTGAATTGTGTGGTGCAATCGTTTAAGTTGCCGACCCCCAACGAACTAGCACATGATTTTTTGTGGCGTGTCCATGCGGCCGTACCGAACCGCGGGACGCTGGGTATTTTTAATCGCTCGCACTACGAAGATGTGGTTGCACAGTATGCCCGAGGCACGATTGACGATGATTTGCGTCAACGACGTGTACGGCATATCCGCCATTTTGAAGAGTTATTACACGATGATGGCACGATTATCATTAAGTGTTTTTTGCATATAGATGCCGATGAGCAAGCCGAACGCTTGATTGCTCGCGAGCAATCACTCGAAACGGCGTGGAAGCTCTCGGCCGATGATTGGCATGATCGTCGTTTGTTTGGGACATATCTGGAGGCATACGATACCGTGATGCGCAGTACGAGTGTGGCTCACGCACCATGGTACGTGGTGCCTGCCAATCGCAAGTGGTACCGTAACTTGGTCATCGCCGAGTTGTTGTACCACCATATGCACCCGCATCGTGCCGTCTGGAGTGAGACATTGCGCATGATACAAGAGAGTCGTTTGGCTGCTATTCAGCATGTGCGGTCCGTAGAAAAGTCAGAACACCATGGTTGCATTGATTGATAGTACTCTGGCTCGTGCGGTGTTTGATGCTGGAATTCGTTGGAAGCCAGCCAACGGTGACTGGTTCTGTTTGTTCGATGATCCGAGCGATGTCTGGTTAATCGCACCTGGTGCGGTTGAATTGGCCCTGCTTGAAGGAGCGCCGGCACTGCTTTTTCATGGGGCAAGTGAGTGGGCGCTCGATAGTGTGTTGGCACACGAGGCGTTGTGGTTGCCCAATGAAACGCAAGTGCGCGATTTGCTCATGAACACGCTGGGACCACACGCCGTGTTGCAAATTGAGGTGTGGGCACAAGGAACTCGTTGCCGCGTTCAGGTGGGTGATTGGCGATACGAGGCCTCGTCAACACATGCCGTTGATGCATATGCGCTGGTTCTGCTCGCTGCTCTTCAGAATATACGGACATAATCATGACACAGACGCCCCATGATCCGCAGCTAATACGTATCATTCGCATCGTGGCGCTCGCAAACCTTGCCTACTTTTTTGTTGAGTTTGGTGTGGCTCAGCTGATTGACTCAGTTGCACTGTTGGCCGATAGCATTGACTTCTTAGAAGATGCGTCGGTCAATGCGTTGATTCTCTTGGCGTTGGGATTCGGCGTGGTATGGCGCCGGCGGGTGGGCATGGTGTTGGCCGGCTTGTTATTGGTGCCTGGTGTGACAACTGCATGGTCAGCCGTCGAAAAGTTCGGTACCATGCAAACGCCTGACCCGATTAGTTTGACGTGGACGGGCATTGGCGCCATGGTGGTGAATCTTACGTGTGCGTGGTTGTTGGTGCGCTACCGCAGTCATGGGAGTGGTCTCATCAAAGCGGCTTTTTTATCGGCGCGTAACGATGTGCTTGCGAATGTGGCGATTGTGATGGCCGGCGTGTTGACGTTTGCGACTGCATCGGCATGGCCCGACTTGGTGGTGGGTGTCGGTATTTTGGTGCTCAATGCAGGGGCCGCCTATGAGGTCTGGCAAGAGGTACAGAAGATGGAGTAGTAGGCGTGGCAGTGTTCTGTGGTTGCGTGTAGAGATTGTTGACAGGTCATAGAACGAGCAACCGGCCGTGATGGAGTATCCATCACGGCCGGTCTGTTGTACTCGATCGAACTAGGCCGGGTTGAGCTGGCCGTTGTTCTGCTCGATGCGCGCAATCAAGCTCCGCAAGCGATCGCCGTCAACGGACTCGTACTCGATGAGGGCATTGGCCATGTCATCAAGGACTTCGCGATTGCTGGTCAAGATGTTGCGCGTGCGCTCATAGGCCTCGGCGACGATGCGATGAACTTCTTCGTCGATTTTGCGGGCGACTTCTTCGCCGTAGTTGCGTTGCTCGCTGATTTCGCGGCCGAGGAAGATCATCTCTTCTTTTTCGCCGAAGGCGATAGGACCGAGTGATCGGCTCATGCCGAAGCGGGTGACCATTGAGCGGGCAATGCGAGTGACTTGGGTGATATCGCCGGAGGCGCCGGTGGTGATTTCTTCGATACCGAAGATGAGCTCTTCGGCGACGCGGCCACCGAGGGCTGCCACGAGTTGGGCATTGAATTGTGAGGCGGTGGTGTAGCGCAGGCTATCTTCTTCGGGCAAGAAGAGGGTATAGCCACCGGCGCGACCACGTGGGATGATGGTGACCTTTTGGACCATGTGGGCGCGGGCCATACCGGCGGCGGCCACAGCGTGACCAGCTTCGTGGTAGGCGACGAGCAACTTCTCACGGTCGGTCATGACGCGACTGCGGCGCTCTGGGCCACCGAGGGCAACGCGCTCAACGGCATCGGTCAACTCAATTTGGCTGATTTGCTTCTTTGAGCGGCGAGCGGCCAGAATGGCGGCCTCGTTGACTGCATTGGCCAAATCAGCGCCCGAGAAGCCGGGGGTGAGCTTGGCGACGACGGACAGATCGACATCATCTGCGAGTGGCTTGCCCTTGGTGTGGACACCGAGGACTGCGACGCGGCCCTTCATGTCTGGGGCGTCAAGGACGACCTGGCGGTCGAATCGGCCTGGGCGGACCAAGGCGGGATCGAGGACGTCAGGGCGGTTGGTGGCAGCAATCACGATGATGTTGGTGTTGGAGTCAAACCCGTCCATCTCAACGAGGATTTGGTTGAGGGTTTGCTCGCGCTCATCGTGTGAACCGCCGAGACCGGCGCCACGTTGACGACCGACTGCGTCGATTTCGTCGATGAAGATGATACATGGCGCATTGCGCTTGGCCTGATCGAATAGGTCGCGGACGCGTGAGGCGCCGACGCCGACAAACATTTCGACGAATTCGGAACCCGAGATCGAGAAGAACGGCACACCTGCTTCGCCAGCGACGGCGCGTGACAGCAAGGTCTTACCTGTTCCCGGAGGGCCAACCATCAAGACACCGCGGGGAATACGGGCGCCCAAAGCGGCAAATTTGTCGGGGAACTTAAGGAACTCGACGATTTCGGTGAGGTCTTGTTTGGCCTCTTCTTGACCGGCGACATCCGCAAAGGTGACGCTCGGCTTATCACCTGAGAACATGCGGGCGCGGCTTTTGCCAAACGACATCGCTTGGTTGTTGGAGCCTTGGGCCTGGCGCATGAAGAAGACAAAGAAACCAATCATCAAAAGCACTGGCAATAACACGGAGAAGACGTTGAACAAACCGCCCCACGCCGGAGCTGCAGCGACTTTGACATCAACGCTTTCGAGCGGAACGCCAGCTTGGACCATCAAGGTGGTAATACTGCTACCAGTCTCGATGCGTGAGCGCACTGATGTACCGTCGAGGTAGAGCACGCGGATTTCGTTGCTCCCTGACTGAACCTCAATGCTACCTACCTTGCCAGCCTTGGCATCTGCAAGCACTGCATAAATGCCACGCTCGTTGGGTACGTTTTGCGTGTTGCTGAAGTAATTAAAGAACAGCGCTAACGCAGCAACCAGGATGATAAGGTAGACGAAACTATTCTTGAGCCAGCGATTTTCGCCCATAACTCTTCTCAATCTAGGAGATCGCACTCCGTTGGGTCTTGGTGTGTCTCAGTGGTGAGACAACGTGGGGACTTCCTACTCTGCAGTAGGTAGAGTGATTATACCACTCTGCTTTTTGTGGGGGCAAGAGGAGAAAATGGCAAAATAGTAACTCTTATTGAACTCTAACACAACCAAAACGACTGGCTGAGTGCATATCTCAGCCAGTCATCTCGATAGTTAGTGCGTGTAAATCTCCGGTTTGAGAACGCCAATATACGGCAAATTACGGTAGTGTTCGGCATAATCTAAACCGTACCCAACCACGAATTCATTGGGGATGTCGAATCCGAGATAGTCGACCGTCAGTGTGACGGTTGGGTCACGGCGTGATGGTTTGTTGAGCAAGGTGCAAATGCGCATGCTAGCCGGCTCGCGCTTGAGGAACTGGGCATGCAGATACGACAGGGTGAGCCCGCTGTCAATGATGTCTTCGACGATGAGCACATGCCGACCGGCAATGTCCATGTCGAGGTCTTTGAGGAGCCGCACAACACCGCTGCTGTGTGTGCCACTGCCGTAACTTGAGGTGGCGATAAAGTCAATTGACAACGGAATGTCGATGGCACGCGCTAAATCGACCATGAACACCGTACATCCCTTGAGTACACCAATCAACACGAGATCGCCCACATCGCGATAATCGCGTGCGATGATTTGGCCGAGTGCTTTGACACGTGCGTCAATTTGTTCGGCGGTGAGTAGAACATGATGAATGTCTTGATGCATACGAGTACCGTGCGCTCCCGATAAAAAGATGTTATTCATCATACCTGAAATTTTCGTGGTCGGTGGCATGAATCAGAGACAGATGCATGGCAGGTGTGTCAGGTGGCGCCACATAGTGCGGATCAACGCGTGCACCGGGCACCCAGACCACGTGTTGATCAGTCACAACGATGGGCCAGTGTGCGCGTTGTGCTGCGGGAATACGTGCATCTACCATCACGTCTTGTAGGCGACGATGACGCCCATGCCCGATGCCAATCTGCTCGCCGTCCTGGCGCGTACGTAGCTGATATACCCGATGTGGATCAAGAAAGACCTGCCAGCGATTGCGGTGTATAGTTGCGTGCGCAGACGTACTGAGAAGCCACCATTCATCTCGACAATTGATGACGCCGTGTGGCTGGATGATGTGACTGGTATCGATACATGGCCCAGATGCCAGTGCATACGGCAACATGATTGTGGCGTGGTCTGTGCGCACGCGTAACGTGACGTGGTTCGGTAGTTGTTGCTGGCGGCGTGGTGGATGCTGGATGGCTTGGCGCACATATTCGACATGCTCAAGGCTCCATCCGCGTAGTGACCCATGCACACGCGTAATGGCGTGCCGGATGGCGGCGCGTTGAAGTGCCACGTGGAGCGTCACAAATACCGAACGTTGTATGGTGACGGTGTGGTCATGCTGTGTGGCAAATGTCGGCCATGCCACGGCAAGTTGATGTGCCACGAAATCTGCGTCATCAGCACAGAGCAATGCCGTACGACTGAGGATGGCATTGAGTTGTGGTTGTTCGTGGCGGAGTGCGGGTACGATGTGTTGGCGCATGCGTACGCGCTGATTGTGCGGGTTATCGTTACTCGGATCATGGCGTGGTGTCAGTTGGCGGTCCTGACAAAACGCCACCGTCTCAGCACGATCGCACTCGAGGAGTGGTCTGAGCAACATGGCGCGACCGTGCATGGCGGGTGGCGCCCATTGGTGCCATGCCAGTTGAGGGCGCATGGATGCGAGTCCCGTTGGCCCGCTCCCTCTGAGTAGGCGCATCAGAAGCGTTTCGGCTTGATCATCACGGGTGTGGGCCACGAGTACTGCCGTGGCATCCGTCTCACTGGCATACTGTGCTAAGCGACGATAGCGTACCACGCGGGCGGCTTCGTTGAGGTTGTGATAGGGCGCTGCCTCGCTGGCAAGGTTGGCTTTTTCGATGCGATGAGGGATGCCTAGTTTGGTCGCACATTGGCGCACAAATTCGGCATCGGCCGCTGACTGGTCGCCACGTAGTCCGTGGTCAAGGTGGTAGACGTGCACAGCGGCGCCGATGCCGCTTTCGCAAAGTGCATATAACAGCGCCAGTGAATCAGGACCTCCTGAGACACCCACAATCCACACACCGGGCAGGTGTGATGTGAGCTGCGTCTGGAGTTGCGCTAGTATCTGTGGCGTGGCACTCATGGCAGGTTGATGGTAATCACGTGTAATTGGCGTTGCGCGGTTACCCGCACCCCCTGGACAACCGGTGGATTTGACGTTGTATCGCTCCAACCATAGACGACGACGCGGTTGGTGGGCAACGCAGTGACGGCACCACAGTACCCGGCGACGACTTCGTATAGCCGTCGTTGATCGAAGGGTTGTTCGAGATCGCTGTTCACATCACAGGGGAACTCTGCGGTGGTGTCATCAATCGAGACGGTGATAGGTTGATTCTGGGCCACGTCTCCCACAAATTGACCCTTGCTGCCGTAGAACACCACGACATCGCGCAAATTACCCCCGGCAATTTGTATGCGA
>VGPG01000020.1 GCA_016875555.1 Chloroflexota bacterium
CGGTCTGGTACTCCACGTGACGGATGGCGATCGTGATACCACGAGCGCGCTCCTCGGGAGCGTTGTCGATCTGGTCGTACGCCGTGAACTGGGCGGCGCCGCGCAATGCCAACACCTTGGTGATGGCGGCCGTCAACGTGGTCTTACCATGGTCGACGTGACCGATGGTGCCAACGTTGATATGTGGCTTGTTACGCTCAAACTTCTGCTTTGCCATGATTTGCTTTACTCTCCATGAACACGAACGCAGCGTAAGGCTAGTATGCCCACGCCGCACATCCCAATAAAAATGGTGGAGCCCACGATGGGGATTGAACCCATGACCTCGTCTTTACCAAAGACGTGCTCTACCACTGAGCCACGTGGGCACACCGTAATATCAGCGTCATGTTGTGTGGCCAAACACAGATGACATTGATGGTGGTGGGCCGAGCTGGATTCGAACCAGCGAAGGCGTAAGCCAGCAGATTTACAGTCTGCCCCGGTTGGCCACTTCGGTATCGACCCACACGCGTCGTCATTGCGGACAACATTTTGTATTATACGTGGCAGTACAGGAGATGTCAAACGGAATTTGAAATTCGTGGTGAATGCACATCTATTGAAACGCGTGGGAGTGGTTCCTCAAGAGATGCGCGTCTCTCTGCTGTGCGTGTCAGTTTATGCGAGCACTTCATGGACACCACGTAAGCGCCAGGCAGGATGTGGATAACTGCTTTTGAGCACCAGACGGGCTGGGCGTTGTGCTTGTATGGCGGCCAGTGACGATGCGTTGATGTTGGTGGCATCGCCACCACGAGCTGCGACGATTTTGGTGGCAAAGTCATAGCGACTAATCGCATGTGCGCCGACCAAATGGAGTGGACCACGGTGTTTTTGTCCGAGCAAGATGAGCAGTGCATGTGCGAGCTCATCAACGAGGACGGGGCAACGCAGTTCGTCGACAAAGAATGCCATGTCGTTTTGGCCGCTCGCAGCATCAAGCGCAATTTGTTCGTGGCGACTCGGCGGCATATGCAGTGGGCTGTAGATAAGTGATGTGCGCACAATACTGGCTTCGGGATGGGCTTGAGTTACGCCAGCTTCGGCAATTGCTTTGGCAGTGCCATAGGGCAAAATGGGCGTGGGCATGTCTATTTCGTCATATTCGCTGGCAGTGCCAGCAAAGACCATATCGCTTGACATATGAATATGACGTGCACGTATGCGAGCGCTAGCTGCGGCAGCTTCGATGGCACCTAATACGGTAATCGCATGCAGGTCGGGATCGTGTTGCACATATGCGGTATGAATAACTGCATCAGGTTTGAATGTGGAGAGCGCCTCGCTGAGCTCGCCGCGTTTGCGCAAATCGATGATGTCAGCACGACCATCGGTACTGTGCTGACTGCAGACACTATAGCGAACATTCCAGCCATGTGCGGTTGCGAGTTGGACCAACATGGAGCCAAGGTAGCCTGAGCCACCGGTGATGTAGAGTCGCATATGTCACCTATTTCATACTCTCTCAAGTTGTCAGGAAGACGTACCATCCGCACACTCCGCACCTGCACAACTACAATGTGCATACATGATTAGGATGGGACGAAATCCGGTTGTTGTGTCAAAAAAAGGAGTGCCTGTTGGGCGGCATCACGTCGTGCAGCTGGTTGACTATGCCCCATACCACGGCCGATGACCTGTTGCCCAATGATGACTTCTACCTCAAAATGCCGTTGATGATCGGGCCCACGCATATCAACGGTACGGTATGTCGGCGTGATGTTATAGCGTCGTTGACTCTCTTCTTGGAGGGCACTCCGGGGGTCGGTCGGAGTACCTTGTTGTTGGAGCATGGCTAATTGCTGACTAAAGTGTGGTTCCAAAAACGCTTGTGCACGCTCAAGACCTTGATCAAGATAGATGGCTGCAACCACCGATTCACAGACATCAGCGAGGAGTGAAATGCGTTTGCGTGCCCCTGCAAATTCTTCGCCTTTGGTGAGAATGACAAAGTCACCGAGATGGTAGTGTTGGGCAATTGAGGCCAGATTTTCGGTGCGAATTAAGGCGCTGCGCAGGCGAGTCATACTGCCTTCATCGGCATCAGCAAATGTGGCGTAGACGAGTTGAGTTGCAATGATGTTGACCACGCTATCCCCCAAAAACTCCATGCGTTGGGTATCAGGGACGTGGTGTGCATCATCGGCATGTTCGTAGCGGTAGGAGGTATGCATGACTGCTCCCCGCAGGAGCGACATGTCGTTGAACGAGACGCCGAGTACAGCGGGGAGCTCCGTCACAGGTCGTTGCATGATTTAGACACTCCAACGACGGAGTGCTAAGGATACGTTGTGCCCACCAAAGCCGAACGAGTTGCTGACGGCAATGTCGATTTTGCCGGGGCGTGCTGCGTTCGCAACATAGTCGAGGTTGCACTCAGGGTCTGGCGTCACGAGGTTTATTGTGGGTGGGAGGACTTGGTGTTGCATGGCCAGCACACAAATGACAGCTTCGATGGCACCTGCAGCACCGATGAGATGCCCGAGTTGTGACTTGGATGAGCTGACAGCTACTTTGTAGGCGTGATCGCCAAAGACACTCTTGATGGCCATAGTCTCGGCGATGTCGCCGGCACCGGTGCTGGTGCCGTGGGCATTGATGTAGTCAACGGCACTGGGGGTAATACCGGCTTGTTTGAGGGCCATTTTCATGGCACGACCAGCACCTTCGCCACCAGGGGCAGGTGCTGTGATATGGTGGGCGTCCGCAGAGAGTCCATAGCCGATGAGCTCAGCATAGATGGGTGCACCACGGCGTTGTGCCGATTCGAGCGCTTCGAGTACCAGGATAGCGCCGCCCTCAGCCATGACAAAGCCGTCGCGGCTCACATCAAATGGACGTGAGGCCGTTTCAGGTGTTTCGTTGCGAGTAGAGAGGGCCTTGTTAGCGTTAAATCCGGCTACGCTAATCGGGGTAATGACTGCCTCGCTACCACCCGCAATCATGATGGTAGCCACACCACGACGAATCATCTCTGCAGCTTCACCGATGGCGTGGGCGGCGGTCGCACATGCTGAGGTTGGGCAGAAGTTTGGCCCCTTGAACCCGTGCATCATTGACACTTGACCGGCCGCCATGTTGGTAATCATGGCCGGTACCATGAATGGGCTGACGCGACCTGGGCCTTTCTCTGCCATGATTTGCATGTTCTCAGTGAGGGTGGTCAAGCCACCCATACCACTCCCAATGACGACTCCAATCTCTTCGGCGTCAACGGTGGTGGCATCTACGTTGGCCATGGCAATGGCTTCACGGGCAGCTGCAATGGCGAAGTGTATGAATCGGTCATTGCGCCGGACCTCTTTGCGGTCCATGTAGTTGTTCGCATCAAAACCTTTGACTTCACCAGCAAATCGCGTCTCAAGATTGCTCGCATCAAAGAGAGTGATGGGACCAATGCCACTCCGCGCAGTGCGAATGCCGTCCCATAAACTCTGCGTGTCAAGCCCGAGCGGACTGATGGCGCCCATGCCGGTAATGACAACACGACGCTCCTTCATGGATAAATCCTCCGTCACTTACACAAATGAGGTGATATTGCAGGTATGATACCACATGCACTACGAAATGCCCGGTTGATTCGGTGTGTCTGACCTGGTGCACCACGCCACGGCAGATAAATTCAGATAGAATAGATGGAACACACACCACTCCTGACCCAGAGAATCCACCACTATGTATGTTATTGGTACTGCAGGACATGTTGACCACGGCAAATCGACGCTCGTACAGGCGTTAACTGGCATAAATCCTGATCGCCTCGCCGAAGAGCAAAAACGTGGCATGACCATTGAACTCGGCTTTGCCTGGTTGACCTTGCCGTCAGGAGCTGAAGTGAGTCTGGTTGATGTGCCAGGCCATGAACGATTCATCAAGCATATGCTTGCCGGTGTGGGGGGCTTTGATGCGGCCATGCTGGTCATTGCCGCCGATGAATCAGTGATGCCACAAACCCGTGAACACGTGGCAATCATTGATTTGCTCGAAATCACCCAAGGAGTGGTCGTCATCACAAAGGCTGATATGGTTGATGCAACATGGCTCCCGCTGGTCGTGGAGGATGTGCGGCAACAACTCAGCGAAAGTCGCATGGCACATGCGCCGATTGTAGTCGTCTCGGCACGAACGGGGTATGGCATGGATGCGCTCCGTCATGCCCTCGATCAACTCGTACAACAACTCCCACCACCACAGCGGCGCGATGAACCAGCTCGGCTCTGGATTGATCGCGTATTTAGTGTGGATGGATTCGGTGCAGTGGTAACCGGCACCCTGTTGGCCAATTCCCTGACAATCGGAGATGAAGTCGAAATTCTCCCACGAGGGGTGCGTGCCCGCATTCGAGGCATGCAAATGCACCGTCAAAAATTGGACGTTGCACCACCTGGCACCCGTATTGCCCTCAATCTCGCTGGTGTGTCGCACCATGATATGCGTCGTGGTGATCTGGTTGTCTTGCCACAACGCATGACCACCACGCAGCGTATTGATGTGCGCTTGCGTGCTACGCACATTGCTCCCCGCCCGATTCGACAGGGGATGCATCTTGATGTGTTCGTAGGGGCTGCGGAGAGTGCATGTCGCGTGACCATTCTTGATGGCGATGAAATTGCACCAGGTGCGAGTGGGTTTGTGCAACTGCATCTGACGCAACCACTTCCGTTGTGGCGTGGCGATCGGTTGATTCTGCGTCAGGCGTCGCCGAGTATTACGCTGGGTGGCGGGCGAGTCATTGACACGCACCCGGCACGTCATCGCCGCCATCGACGTGACGTGATTGAGGCATTAACGGCGCTTGAGCGTGCAACTCCAGCGGACGTGTGTTGGGCGGTTGTGCGCGGCCAGGTTGTGCACATCCACGATATTCAACGACAGACGCATCTGACCCATGAGGTGGTACTGCAGGCGCTGACCAGCACATCAAAGGTGGTACTGCTCGGCGAATGGGTCATTGATGGCGACCTTCTCAACGCATTGTTTACCAAGGCCGAGAAGACGTTGCATGGGTATGCACAGCGCTACCCACTGCGCATTGGTATGCCCAGTGAGGAGTTGCGGCGGCGGCTTGATGTGAACATACCGGTATTCGATGTGCTCCTGCATGAGTGGCAACGTGACATCGAACGCGTAGGTGATGGTTTATTGCGGCGTGTCGGGTATCGCGTTGTGCTCACGAATCAGCAGCAGCGTGATGTACAGACCACGCTCACGCAATTGCGTGCGGCGCCGTTCAGTCCGCCTGATATCGCCATCGAACGCGAGTTGTTGTTATACATGGTGATGACCGGGCAGGTGGTTGAGGTCAATGATGGAGTCATCTTTGATGCAGCGGCATGGCACGACCTGTATCAGTGGATTACTCAGACTATTGATCAGTCGGGGAGTGTGAGTGTGGCACAATTGCGCGATCGATTTCAGACGACACGGAAATACGCACTTGCAGTTCTTGAGTATTTGGATGCCAAACGAATTACCCGACGCCAAGATGATGTACGTGTGCGCTACCGCACGTAGCAGAGCGACAGACGACACAGACAAAGGATAGATTTGATGAAGCCAGCAAAACGCCTTTCTCCATGGCATGTGATTATGGGGGTGATTGCAACGGCCGTGATGATGCGCATTGGCATCAAGGTGGTTGCAGATCGTGAGCGGAATCGCCCGACCGCCATGGTTGATTGGCCGGCAGCGTTACAACTTGCCCAACGCATGCTCCCTGAAGCCCATCAACCACCCGTACACAACTACCAATCATTGGTTGATGCCGCAGGCGTTGATGTGGGAGCATTCACGGGATTGCATGTGCCACCCGATGCATTACGTGTACGGGTCGTTGATCAGCATGCATGGTTGACGGCGAATGTGCGTTCGTTTGCTCGATTGATGGCACCGCTTGAACCACTATGGCTGGCACAACACGACCATAGCGACTGGGGGTTGGCTAGTCGTCGTATGAATGGGCGAGTTGCTGGCATCCAGAGCGGTGCCATGTTGAGTTGGATGGCAACACGCGTGCTCGGTCAATACGACACGGCACTTCTACACGACGACGATGCGCCCAATGAACTGCTTCTGGTAGAGGCAAATATCGCGCGCATTGCGACGGAGCAAGGGGTGAATGTGGCCGATTTGCGACAGTGGATTGTCATTCACGAAGTGTCGCATGTCTTTCAGTTTGAGGGGATTCCTTGGCTGCGTCCGCATCTCCGCATGCTCCTTGATCGCTTTATGCGCACGTTAGCCGATCAACTTGTCACACCACAAGATGGGTTTTTGGATATGGTGCGACGCATGGCACAACAACCGAAGGCCCAAAGCTGGGTGGAGTGGGCACTCAATCCCGAACAACGTACTATTTTCAACGAAATGCAAGTGCTCATGTCCCTCATTGAGGGGCATTCAAACTACGTAATGAATCGGATAGGTGCACACCGCATCGCGCAATTTGGCGTACTTCAACAACGCATGGAAGCGCGTCAGCAAGAACGTCCCACCCTTGACGTAGTTATCATGCGTGTGACAGGTATGCAGATGAAGATGGCACAGTATCGTGATGGCGAAGCATTTGTGAATGCACTGGCGGCGCATGGCGGTGACGAACTGGTGCGCCGATTATGGCAGACACCACGTCATCTTCCGACCGTTGATGAATTAGCACATCCTGCTACCTGGATAGCGCGTTATGGGGAGTCCGTTGATGCGCGTGCTCCCTGATCACATCCATGCACAAGTCGTGCTTCTCACGGATGCGATGCGTGCCATTCTTGGTGACGCCATTGTGGTACTCGTTCATGGATCAGTTGCTCTTGGCGATTATCACCCGGGTCGGAGCGATCTTGATGTGTTGGTCTTTTGTGATGGTGCGCCGACGACTGCCCAATATCATCAACTGGCCACGGCGTTACTGCGGATTTCGACAGCACCGGCGCCCATCGAGATATCCGTACTTGATGCAACGTTGCTCGCGCATTGGGAGCATCCTGCACCGTTTTTCTTTCATTACAGTGAATCATGGCGTGATGCGACGCACGCTGCGGTGATAGACCCGACACATCGCTGGGATGTGATACGCACCGATCCTGATTTGTCGGCGCACATGGTCATCGCACACCACCACGGCATCATGGTGCACGGTGATGCGCGTGTGCCATTGCCGTTGCCACACCAGGCATTGGCAGCAGTATGGTATGACATCGCAGCGTCCGAGACACAAGTACACGCGACTCCGGACTACGTCATCTTGAATTTATGTCGGACCATCCGGTGGTTGGCGCACGGTGAAGTGCACTCCAAAAGCACCGGTGGTATGGCCATGCTCCCCGAACTAAACGAACCGGCTGCCACGGTGGTGACGCAGATGTTGGCCATGCGCCACGGTGCACATGTCGAACTGCCCGATGCACAAACACTCCAACTGGTGGTACGACAGTTTCTGGCGCGTATTCACGGGTTCATGCAGGTTGAGTGATATTTGGCGAATTTGTCTATCTCACCTATTGAAAGGCATGTGCATGTGCTATAATCCAACACAGTATGCACGGGTTCGTGCACTCATAAATGATTTGTTGTGACTGTGGTATACGGCACGTATTAGGGAGTAGCATGCGATGGAGACGGCATTATCAATTGCGTTGATTGCACTAGGGACGGCATTGACCTTTCTGGTTGTGTTGCAGGGGCGGAATGCAGGCTTGCAGTCACGCGATGCATCAAGCATGTATCAGACCAAGCGCGGTCTTGAGAAGACTATTTTTCAATTGACAATTATTTTGGGCGTGTTGTTTTTGATCTTGGCGTTAGTTGCCAGTTTGCCGATTTTCGGATCAGCACCTGCTGCTGGTTTGTTGGTCTGGTAAGGTTGCATGTCACGGCGCATTCGCTTTCAAATTGTCATAGCCGTCGTGAGTTCGGTCGTCGTCTTAGGACTAATGGCCTACTTGGCGTTATCGCGGGCCGTGGTCTCACGGCCATCGGCGGGCGGGAGTTACATCGAGGGGGTAGTCGGACTCCCCACCTCGTTGAACCCGTTGATTGGCGACACCGGGCGTGATTTGGCTGCAGCGGATGTACAGACGCTCATCTTTGATGGCTTAGTGCGCATCAATTTGGATGGCACACCTGGCCCCGGATTAGCCGAATCGTGGGAGATTGATGAATCTGGGTTGGTGTACACGTTCACGTTGCGGAGCGATGTACAGTGGCATGATGGTGAGCAACTTGACGTCGAAGATGTGCTGTTCACGTTGCGTTCGATTCAAGGGCCAGCATTTACCGGTTCTCCCAGTGTGGCAACCGTGTGGCGTACCGTTCTGGTCGAACGTGCTGGCGATCGAAGCATTCGATGTCAGTTACAAGCGCCATTTGCGCCGTTTTTGAAGTTTGCCACGGTGCCGATTGTACCGGCACATTTGTTGAGTACAGTACCCCCCGAAGAGTGGGCGAGTTCTCAATTTAGCGTGAAGCCGATTGGCACTGGTCCATATCGTCTCGAAGAACTTAGTTCCGAGGGGATTGTGCTACGCGCAAATGCTGATTACTACCAAGGACGTCCGCTCATCGAGAACATCACGTTACGCTTTTATCCTGATGAGGCAACGGCGTTTGCGGCACTGACGCGTGGTGAGATTAATGGCATGGCCTATCTAGGTACTGGTAATCTAGGGAGCTATAACGTGCCGCGCGGGGTGACGCGTCGTGTGGTGCCAATTGATGCCTATACGATTTTAACGTTCAATCTACAACAGGCGCCATTTAACGATGTCATGTTCCGTCGTCAGTTGGCACAGGCCATCGATCGTGATGACATGATTAATCGCGTCTTCTCTGGGCAAGTTGCGCGTATTGATACGCCGGTTTTGCCGGGTTGGTGGGCGTATGATCCAGCGGCAGTATGGTATATTCCAAGCAAAGAGCGGGCTGCCGCCGGACTCGATAGTCTGGGGTACACGCCTGGTGCTGACGGTGTGCGCGTCAATGCGGATGGGCAACGTCTTGAGTTCGAATTACTTGTTGATGGTGCTGTTGACCGTAATCTGGCAGCTGCCGATATCGTGAATCAACTACAGCAAGTGGGTATCAGTGTCATTGTGACCCCGCTCGACGGAGACGTGTTGCGTCAACGCCTCGAGACCGGAGAATTCCAGATGGCCTTGCATGGGTGGCAACGCCTTGGCAGTGATCCAGACGTGTACGAGTTGTGGCATTCTACGCAGGTGGGTATCGGGCGTAACTACGCTGGTCTGCAGGACGCCTTGATTGATGACGCGCTTTCGTTGGCGCGTATTGAGCGCAGTCGTGATACACGTGCCGAACTATACGCTGAATTCCAGCAACGCTGGATTGATTTGGCACCAAGTATCATCATGTACCAACCGTACGAAGTCTATGCAACCGTTGCTGATTTGGGAGGGACTGCGATTACCCACAAAAACGACATGCCCGGTATGATGAATCTACTGTTTGGGCGTGAATCGCGCTTTCGTAATGTGGTCTATTGGTATGTCTCGCGTTCAAGCGAGATTAGCGGTGATATTCAACCATAAGCATCGCGATGCATACAACACACTGCAGCCGCACCGCTACAGCGGTGCGGCTGCAGTGTGTTAGTACATACTTAGCGTGCGTCGCGGATAGTGTTGATAGCATCTCGCGTACGAATGGCCTCGGCACGTGCGGCATGGGCGTAGTCTTCAGCGTTGCTCGCATAGAGAATGCTTCGCGATGCATTAATGAGTAAGCCGCTTCGGCGTGCATCAAGCCCAGCATTGAGTGCCTCGACGAGGTCGCCGCCTTGTGCGCCGATGCCGGGCAAGAGAAAGGGCAGGTCAGGGCAGATGGTACGCACTGCTTTGAGGGCATCAGGCTGCGTCGCCCCAACGACCAATCCGACGTTCTGGTTGGTGTTCCACTGCTGTGCTGCGAGTTCGGCCACCGCAAGATAGAGTGGTCGCCCGTCAGCGAGACGGAGTTCTTGAATATCACGACTGCCAGGATTCGATGTCCGGCAAAGCAAAAATGCTCCGCGATCGGCATGGGTTAAGAACGGTTCAAGCGTATCGCCACCCATATAAGGATTTAATGTAATGGCGTCTGCGTGAAAGTGGCCAAAGGCGGCATGCGCGTATGCACTCGCCGTGTTGCCAATATCGCCGCG
Source organism: Chloroflexota bacterium (assembly GCA_016875555.1). GTDB lineage: Bacteria > Chloroflexota > Chloroflexia > Chloroflexales > Roseiflexaceae > UBA965. Next base: position 10,196 of record VGPG01000020.1, read on the forward strand.
CTTGGCATCGAGAATCCAGATATTCTGTCGGGTGTGGTGCATGAGCCGCATCAGTGTCTCGATGCCGGTGACTCCCATAGCCTCAAAAAACGCAATATTTGGCTTGTAGGCCACGGCAACGTCGTGGGTTGCGGCAATGATTTCGTGACAAAAGGTATACACCGCATCAGCATCGTGACGCACGCTCGCAGGGAGACGCACCACATCAGGATCTAGTCCAATGCACAACAGACTATGATGGTGCTCGATGGCAATGTTTAGTCGCTGATTAAAATTCACAGGTGATTCTCCTTATGACACCACAAAAGCATTGACGTTTAACCCCCATAAATGATATAGTAATTACTGATATGCATCAACTTCGCATATAGTTTGCACAATATTGGTGTAGATTGTAGTAACGACTCAGTTGCTCTTGATATGCGAGTGTTGCAACCACGTTAGCGTACAGAGATTGTGCGTAACGCTAAGGGATACCTGATGGAAACAGTACATCAATCAGTCAACGACGTGGTAAGTGATACATCAACGGTGCATGCATGGCAGATGATGCCGCTCAATTCTCGTCAATCTGCTGTGGGTATGCGCACGATTAAGGGGGCACTGTGATGGGCAGTGCAGAATATCCACAAGATGGCCGCGGTGAACTCAATATTTTCTTGAAATCTGATGATGTGCTCGGTACACATGATTTTGCGGGCACACAATTTGGTGTTGTTGGCGACGATTCCCTCCCTGCCGAAGAAGAACTTCTTGACACGCCTATCAGCGATATCTCCCTCGATGACCCGGTCCGCATGTACCTGCAAGAAATCGGCAAAGTCCGACTGTTGCGAGCGGCTGACGAGGTCATGTTGGCACATCGCATTGAGATGGGGCTCAAGGCGGTACGTGTGCGTTCACAGCGCCTGGTGATGAGCATGCCTGTTGGTGATGCGCGTGCACTCATCCACAAAACCATTCATGCGTTAGGTTGGAGTGCCTTGTTGTGTAGTACATGGAGCGACAAGCCCTCCGACAGTACCACCCGCATATTACCGCTGTTGACCGATGCTGATGCATCCGTTGATATCATGGATGTAGCTGCACAGCTACACCAGTGGTTGCACGATGACAACGAGCGCAGAGAGTTCGATCGCGCCCACTATGCGGGGTTAGAGCGCCGTGAGGTTGAGCAAGCGGCGGCACAATGGCTTGTAGCCCGTGACAGTATGCTGTGGCGTGCCTACGAAATACTCAAAGCCCAACGTGTTGTACGCACCTTTCAAGTGCATGACCGTGAGTCATGGCGCTTGCTCTCAGGGCTCATCGGCGCAGATATGCGCCACGACGTGACGTCGGACATTGAGCACTGTCTTGTTGAGATTACGTGTTTCTATGTGACAAGTCGCATGACAATCAAAGAGAACTTGCGCTCTCTGCATAAATGGCCAGAAATGGTCGATACCGTGCAGTCGTTGTATGTGGTCTGCGCAGGGAACAACGACATGATGGGGCACATTAGCGATGAGAAGCCGCTCAACAGCATCGTTGAAGCAGCCGACATGGCACGGCAAGATTTGATTCAGGCGAATTTGCGCTTGGTCGTCTCCATCGCCAAAAAATACACCTCGTACGGGTTGACGATGATGGATCTCGTCCAAGAGGGCAACATTGGTCTGATGCGCGCCGTTGAGAAGTTCGACTACACCAAAGGGCATAAGTTCTCAACCTATGCAACCTGGTGGATTCGTCAGGCAATCACCCGCTCGATTGCCGACCAGAGTCGTACGATTCGCTTGCCCGTACACATGGGTGAGGCGATTAGTCAGGTCAAACGGACTGCACACAAGCTTCAACAAGTCATGCAACGTGAGCCAACGCCTGAGGAGATTGCCGAGAAGATGGGCATGACGCCGGCGAAGGTGCGTCGTACGCTCGAAGCAGCCATGCAACCGCTCTCGCTCGAAATGCCGGTCGGCCAAGAAGGTGAAGGTCGCATGGGCGATTTCATCGAAGACGAACGCATTGCCGGCCCTGCTGAAGCAGCATCGACCTTGATGTTGCGTCGTGAACTCGACGAGGTTTTGGCCAGCCTGCCAGAGCGTGAACGCCTAATCATTCAGTTGCGCTATGGGTTGAGTGATGGGCAATACCGTACGCTCGAAGAGGTCGGTGACAAGTTTGGTATTACACGTGAGCGCATCCGCCAAATTGAAGCTGTTGCCTTGCGTAAGTTGCGACATCCCCATCGTGGCAAAAAGTTGCGGGGATTTATTGAGTAGGACATAGCATCATGGTGCGGTATCGGTTGTGGCAACTCTGGCGCGCCTTGACCGGGGTGGTGCAACCGGATGAGCATGCATTTGTACGGGCGTTGCTGACAGTGGATGAGCAGCGCCTTTTTGTGCGCCTGCCCCGCTATGATCAACGTCATGCCCTCGATCTTGTGACCGTCCTGCGTCGCCATTCACCCGCCGTTGCCGATGACGTCTACGTGCTCGCGCTGTTGCACGATATTGGGAAGGCGCACGACGATGGTCGTCCGCTGGGCTTGCTCTGGTATGGGATTGCCGTGCTCAGTCGCCGTGTGCCACGGCTCTATCAGTGGATGGCAACGTGGCTCGAGCCGATGAGGCGCCACGCACACCATGAGCGTCGTAGTGCTACAATAGCGCAACAGGCCGGCGTCCGTCCCACCGTATGTGCCCTGCTTCGCGCGGTGGCAGATGGGGATGACTCGCCAGAGATTCGCCTTTTTCAGTGGGCAGATGACCAATGCTAATTGACGACCAAAGCATGTACACGGTGCGCCTTGACCAGTTTGAAGGGCCACTGGACTTGTTGTTACACCTCATCGAAAAAGCCGAACTCGACATTACTACGATTGCACTCGCACGCGTGGCAGATCAGTACCTGTCGCATGTGCGTCAGCTTCAGGAGCGCGATGCCGGGCAAATCTCGTCGTTTGTGGTGTTAGCAGCGCGCCTGCTCGTCATCAAATCGCGCGCGCTCCTCCCGACCATACCGAGCAGTACGGATGAGGTCGATGATAGTGTTGATCTAGTGAAACAGCTGCGTGAGTACCAACAGTACAAGGCAGCGGCTGAGTGGTTGCGACAACGCGAGCAGTTGGGCTGGCAACACATGGCCAAACCACCCTCACTCCCCACTGCATCAGTGCAACACATGCCGTTGATGATGACGCTCGATGAACTGTTGTCGGTGTGGCAACAACGCATGCGTCTGATTGACGTGCCACCCCCATCTATTCCACTCCCAGCGCCCAAAGTGCTGACGGTGGCAGATGTGGTGCAATCCGTACGTGAACGACTACAACGTCTGCGGCGAATTTCGTTCTTCGATTTGTTACCGCGACAAAAAACAACGCGCGTAGATGTTGTCGTTTCGTTGTGGGCAGTCCTTGAAATGATTAAACGTCGGACTATTGTAGCCCATCAGGATGAGCTTTTTGGCCCCATTCAGCTCGAGGCATACACCGAGCAACCGCTACACGAGCCAAATCAGTAGTGCCACACCGGCACCGCACAACGAACTAAGAAAATTCACCATATCGTTGTTGAGCCACATCCACCCGCGGATGAGTGTGTGCTCGCTGCCATCTGCAGCAAAGCGTCGCTCGCTCGGTCCGTGAGCTGTGGCAAAGAGACGCTGTACGGTGGCGCCCATTAGACTGTCGCTCAAACTGCCAATCAGCCCGCCTATAGACCCTGCAACAATCAGAATCGGCATACTGACCGGGAGACTGACGCTAAATACGACGCCCATGGCGAGTGCACCTGCCGCTGTTGCCAGCGTGCCTACACCACTAATCGCACCAGACGTGCCACGTGCTACGGATGCGAAGGTGGTAATCAGTCGCGGTTGATTGCGCGAGAGTACGCCCAACTCGGTGGCCCAAGTGTCTGCTGCCACCGTGGCCATCGCTCCTACATACAGGGCGTTGAATAGATCCACAGCATCGGGGAAGATGGGCATACACAGACAAATGGCACTCCCGACCCCGCCGTTGGCGAGTGCTTGCCAGATATCGCGTTGTGAGCCTTTTTCGAATACGGTGTGTTCAAGGTGTTGTTTATGGCGTTTGCGCCAGCGTGATAAGAGTGTTGAGCTGACAAAGAAGGCCACGAGTGTGATGCCGTGCGCCCACCCACCAAAGCCAAACGTCGTAGTCCCCGTAATAATTGCGCCGAGCCAGCCGCTTTTGCTGAGTGAGCCACGGCGATAGGCCAGAGCACCGATGCCACTGCTAATCACCAGTCCAAGCAGGATGCGCGTCGTATCAATCATGCGTGCCTCATCGTGTTAGGGGTGCTCGCCGGTGGTAATAGGGCGCCCCTCTTGACTACTCCAGTCGCTCCATGATCCCGGATATAGGGTGGCATCGATGCCGGATAGATGTAGTGCGAAGATGTCGTGTGTGGCCGTGACGCCCGACCCGCAATAACAGATGACGTGTTGGGCCTGCGTGACGCCAAGGTCGTGATAACGAGCGGTAAGGTCTGCCACAGGTTTGAGGGTACCGTCTGGATTCAAATTGCCGGCAAATGGTGCTGATACTGCTCCGGGGATGTGTCCGGCACGTGGGCCGAAAGGCTCTACGGCTCCGGTGTAGCGCTCATGTGCGCGTGCATCAAGGATGAGGACCTGTTGGTCGTGGCGCAGTCGTTCGACGTGGTCAGCGTCAATGACCATGGCGTGGTTTGGCGTGCCAACAAACTGACGGGCTGGGCGCGTCTCGTTCCCACTGCGTACTGGTCCATTCGTGGCCTCCCAAGCCTGCCAACCACCATCAAGAATCGAAACGGCAGTATGACCGTAATAGCGCAACAACCACCACAGGCGTGTTGCAATCGATCCACCGGCACTGTCGTAAATGACGACGTGACAGGTGTGATCGATGCCTGCTTGGCTCATGGTGGCCACAAAGTGTTCGGGTTTTGGGAGTGGATGGCGCCCAGGTCCATCCCAGGCAGGAGCCGATAAATCGTGATCAATTGAGAGATACATGGCACCAGCAATATGCTTCGCAACGTACTCTTCTCGTCCTTGCGTCGGGTTGAGCAGATACCAGCGCGTGTCAACGACGACCACATGCGGGTCGGCGAGATGGGCCTTGAGCCACTGACAATCGACGAGTGATGCAACGGACATACGCATTATCCTTTCGTGGATGTAACCTTTGTGAGGACATCGAGTGTCTGCTGGGCAGCAGTGTGCCATGAAAATTGCGCGGCTTGGATGGGGCCACGTGCACTCATCTCGCGACGCAGGACGTCATCGCTCCAGACGAGTTCGATGGCATCGGCCCACGCACCAGGATCATCAACGGGGAGATACTGCACTGCATGTCCTCCCACCTCAGGGAGACTTGAGGTGTCGCTGGCAATGCTCGGTGCACCACATGCCAATGCTTCGAGTAGTGGCAGTCCAAATCCTTCGTAGCGTGATGGATTCGCGTATAAGCGCGCATTCGCATAAAGCCAGTGCAAGTCATCGTCGTGCACGGTACCCAGCAAGGTGACCGCATCGCCGAGGCGTAAGTGTTCAATCTGCTCAATAATCGGCTTTTCACGCCATCCGCGTGACCCGGCGGCAACTAACTGGTAGTTGCGGTTGGGGTGACGATCCCGGCAAATACGCAATGCGTGGAGGAGCAAGGGGACATTTTTGCGTGGCTCGATAGTACTCACAAACAGCATGTAACTTTGTGCGGCAACATCGAACCCGTTGATGCGTTTGCGTTCGTGAGGAATCTGCTCGAGTGGCACAAAGTGTGCCGATGCCGCCTCATAGATGATATTGATGCGATCAGCCGGAATATCGAGACGCTCGATGATGTCGCGCTTGGTTGACTCCGAGACAGCGATGATGCCCTGCGCACGTTGTGCGCTCATTCCAACGCGCGTGTAGAAGGCTTTGGCATTGTCATCAAGCAAGTCATCGAAATGCAAAAACGCTAAATCGTGGATGGTGACTACCGCCGGGAAGGTGCGATAGAGTGGCGCAATAAAGTCAGGGAACAAGGCAACAGATGGTCGGATTGCACCGATTTCGATGGGTAGTGTGACCTGCTCAAGACGGTGGTGCGGTGGTGTGTAAATCACCCGACGCGTCACATTCGGTGCACTGACAATCCGCTCAGGTTGACGCCGATGCTGGAGCACAACAAACTCTGTATCCGGTGCAATGTGTGCCATGGCACTGGTAAGCTCACGCGTGTATTTGGGGATACCACCAGTACGGTAGGCGTTGAGGCGCGCATCAATTACGATACTCATTCGACCACCTCAATCATCTGCCCATCGAACCCGGGTTGCATGAAGTCGGGCAAGCGGTGGAGGAGATCTGCATGGTGCAAATCATGTGACAGATGCACAAAGAACGCACGACGCGGACCAATACGATCTACGTACTGTTGGGCTTGGGCAAACGACAAGTGCATCGGATGTGGTTGATCACGCAGGGCGTTGATGATGAGCACATCAACACCTTGGATGGCATCAACCACGTGATCATCGATGTAACTAGCATCCGTGATATAGGCCAATTGACCGATGCGATACCCCAAGATACTCATCGGACCATGTGTGATGGGTAACGGGATGATGGTGTGGCCAGCTAGTTGAAATGCTTGCCATGGGGTAATGGGGACGAGATCAATATTCGGTCGCGACGAACCACCACTTTGCGCATCGAAGGCATAATGATATCGTTTGCGTAAAATCCCTAGGGTGTGTTCAGTGCTGTAGAGTGACACCGAGGTTTGCATGCGGTAGTTGAGTGGGCGCAAATCATCGATGCCGCCTATGTGGTCTTGATGTTCGTGGGTGATGAGTACGCCGTGCAATGACTGTACGCCGGCACGCAAGAGTTGCTGGCGCATGTCTGGGCCTGCGTCAATCAGAATATTACCCGTTGCAGTTTCGATGAGTGCTGAGGTACGTAGGCGTCGATCACGCGGATCTGCGGAAGTACAGACACTACACTCACAGCCAATCATGGGCACACCTGTTGATGTGCCAGTGCCGAGGAGTGTTACGCGCATGAGGAGACTCACTGTCTATCTGAACGACCCACAGAAATTATACAAGATAGCCTCGTTCTATTGTACGCTGATTCGCAAAATGCGAGTATAATAGGCACTAACGTCTACTATGTGTGTGGTATGAGGAGTATCGTCATGTCGACAATTCCTGTTCGTTCTTCGAGTAGCGCCCGTATTGACGGGTTGCGTCGTTTGGCTCATACATTGCGTCGCAGTGAGCTCGTATGGTTGGTCGATGCCACCTACGATGACTATGCACAGCTGTGGTTGTTTGATTTGCTCCGGCAAGGTGCCAAAGGCTCTTGGGTGGTGCAACGTTTTGCCTACGACATTCACAACGACATTCAGCACTACCGTGGTGAGACGGCAGTCCCCGATCAACAGGTGCGTGCGACGCGTGCCAAAGCCAAGCCATTTGACATTGCGGCCTGGCAGGATGGCGCCACCGAGTAATCCGATATGGTCGTGTATATCCGCGCTAGGGGCCATTGGCCCCTAGCGCGTTGTTTTTGTCCGCATGACGCGAACTTTTGTGATACGGTATGGATGTTTGGTCGATAACAAAGGACACTTGTATGAGTATGCCTCAACCGTGGTGCAGTGACGATGTCTTTCAGATTGAATACATCGAACAGCCGACCTGGAGTCCAGATGGTCAGTCACTTGCCTATGTCCGTGCAACGCCGGATCGCGTTCGCAATTCCTTTAAACGGGTGATTTGGGTGCAACGCACTGGCGCTGCACCGCGACGGTTTAGCGCTGGTACACACAGTGATCGACTGCCGACGTGGAGCCCTGATGGACGGTGGTTGGCGTTCGTGTCGAGCCGTGGTGGTGACGGCATGCAACTCTACGTCATCCCAACAGATGGCGGTGAAGCGACCATTGTGGCATCGCTCCCCGCTGGCGTACGTGGCTTTGTGTGGAGCCCCGATAGCCGGCGCATCGCCTTGGTCAGCTACCCACTGCCGGCCGATCTGCTGGCCGAGACCAACCCTGCGCCGGCACCGACATCAACGTTCGAGGCGGACCAGCAAAAGGCCGCCAAAGCGCATGCCGCACACCAGCGCGTTGACCCACGGGTGATTGACGAATTACCGTTCCGCACCGGCACCGATTACATCGAAGGGCGTCGTGGTCAGCTGTATGTGGTTGATGTGACCCAAGGTGCCAGCTCACTCACACGAATTACTGACGATCAGTGCGATTACGGGGTACCAACCTGGGCAGTTGACGGCAGCGCACTCTATGCAGAGGCCAAGCGTGACCCACAATCGACCAGCTACTTCATTGGTCGTTGTATTGCCAAGGTGTCAGTGGCAGATGCACCTGCGCACGTCACACGCATCGAAGACGACGTGTGGTCGGTCAACAGCCCACAAATCTCGCCCGATGGCACCTGGTTGGCCGTGACAGCCCAACGCAACGCTGCGCCGTTCTACGGTGGTTCGGCCATCTTAGTGCGCCCGGTTGATGGCACCGCCTGGCACCAACTCGACGTCAATGATGTCACCATTGGTACTTGGGATTGGCTCCCTGACAGCTCGGGTATCGCCTATGTGGCCGAGTGGCATGGTCAAGGCACCTTGCGCACTGTGGGATTGCCGGGGCGGAGTGCCATGGTGCTCGCTCAGCCAACCACTGGCGCTGGTGTGGTCATCGACGAATTTACCGTGCATGCTGATGGCCGCGTCGCATACACCCAAGGCGGCCCTGAGGGACCGAGCGATTTGTTCGTTGCAACACATGGTGGCGTGTCACGGGTGACCAACCTGCTCGAGAGCGTGCGCCCACATCGCATCACCGTGCCATTTGAAGAGATTTGGTACCCATCTGCTGATAGCCAAATGGTACAGGGGTGGCTGTTGCCGCCGGCACAGGTTGAACCGGGCAAACACTATGGGTTAGTCTTGCATATCCACGGTGGCCCGCATGCGATGTGGAGCCCAGGCACACGTTCGATGTGGCTAGAGTGGCAAGCAACCGCCGGTGCCGGCTTCTACGTCTTCTTCTGTAACCCACGCGGTTCAGAGGGATATGGGGCGGCTTGGCAAGCCGGGAGCAAGGCGCGTTGGGGGCATGCCGACCAACCCGATTTTGAGGCGGGTATTGACGCAGTCCTGGCCAAAGGACTGCCGATTGATCCCGCACGTATCGGCGTCACTGGTGGATCGTATGGTGGCTTCATGACTGCCTGGTTAATCGGCCATAGTAATCGTTTTGCGGCTGCCGTGGGTGTGCGTGGTGTCTACAACCTGATTACCGAGCACAGCATGAGCGATGCATACGAGTTGGTCGAGTACTCATTTGAGATGAACCCATGGCACGACGCTGAGCGCTTGTGGCAGGCGTCGCCGATTGCTGCCGTGGCTGACATGCATGCGCCGTTGCTCATCATCCACAGCGAACTTGATTTTCGTGTACCCATCGGCGAGGCTGAGCAACTTTATACCATGCTACGTCGTCTAGGTCGTACGGTCGAGTTCGTCCGCTACCCGCGTGAGGGGCATGAGTTGACCCGTAGTGGTGAACCAGCGCACCAGGTTGATCACATGCAACGTACCATCGACTGGTTTGCGCGCTATTTGGCCTAGGCAAGTACATCGCGGCATCTGGTGCGCAAATCAACAGATGCCGCGTTTGACAAAAGGG
>VGPG01000021.1 GCA_016875555.1 Chloroflexota bacterium
TGCCATGATCAATCCACTCCCAGATAAACCCACCCTGCAACCCTGGTAACGCCTCAAATGCGGCAAAATGCTCGGCCAACGTGCCGTTACTATTCCCCATGGCATGTGAATACTCACAGAGAATGAGAGGACGATGGTCGTGCGCGCCATCTTTGGACCAGGCGATGATGCTCTCCAAGGAGGGGTACATAGGACAAATCAAGTCCGTGGCGCGATGCCCTTCATCCCAATCACAGCCAAACTCGCGAGCGATAGCACCTTCGTAGTGCAAGACACGACTCGGGTCGGCGTGGCGTACCCAGCCCGCAGCAGCATCATGATTGGGGCCATACCCACTTTCGTTGCCCAATGACCAGGCAATAATCGACGGATGGTTCTTGTCGCGCTCAACCATGTTGCGCACTCGATCAACAAATGCCTCGGTATACCGCGGATCACGACACATATCCAAAATAAAACCATGCGACTCAATATTGGCCTCATCAATCACATACAGACCATACTCGTCGCACAAATCATAAAAAACCGGATCATTCGGATAGTGCGCGCAGCGCACGGCGTTGACGTTGAATTGCTTCATCAACTGCACATCGTGCTCCATCAACTCACGACTGATGGCTCGCCCATGTCGATCATCGTGGTCATGACGATTCACCCCGTTGATTTGCACGGGCTGACCGTTTATCAACAATTGACGTTGCTGAACTTTGACATCACGAAAACCGGTACGCACGCGATAGTATTCATTGCCCGTCGCAGTGTGGAAAGTCACGATGACCGTATAGAGATTCGGCGTCTCATGACTCCAGCACTCAACGCGTTTGAGGCCGGTTTGCATGACCACCTGGTCAACCGCATTCGTGCGTGCGCCCCATTTGTCAAAGACGATGCTCGGTGCTACCTCAATCGGCATGCCGAGGCACGGCTTCTCGTCAGGGTCGTAGAGTTGCGTTGACACGTGCCAATCAGTACGAATATCACCTGGCGTGTTTGCATGCACTTTGACTGTGAGCGTGCCACCACGATACTCGCTGTCTGGCTCGGCAAGGACCTGGATGTCACGCAGATACGGTGTGCTGGTACTGTACAACCAGATATCACGTGGAATACCCGCGTGCCACCATTGATCCTGATCCTCAATATAGGTGGCATCTGACCATCGCACCACGATGACCATTAACTCATGCGTTGATCCGGGAGTCACAAATTGTGTCAGATCAAACTCTGCTGGCGTGCGGGAGTCTTTGCTCATACCGACGGCACGCCCATCAACATAGACACACAACATGCCCTCAACTCCGGCAAAGTGAATAATCACACGCCGACGTTGCCAAGTATCTGGGATTGTCATCTGACGGCGATAGATGCCCACCGGATTGTCTGCTGGCACCTCGGGTGGCGTATTGTCGAACGGCATGCGGATGTTCAGATAGTGTGGTCGCTCAAACCCGAGCATTGTCCATAGACTAGGTACGGGTACTTCATGCCACACCGCTGCTGCAATCGCTGCAGGTGTGGTGGCAGCAGGAGCAGACTGCAAACTAAATTGCCACGTGCCATTCAATGATGTGACCCACGGTGATGCACTCACGTCGCCATGATACGCACTTTGTTCATCGGCGAACGGAAAGAGCGTTGCATGGGGTGCCAAACGATTAATCCCCGTCAACGACGGATTTTGCCAGGTCGGAGAATTGCCGAGATACAACAACTCAAGAGGCACGGTACTGTGTGCTGTCATTCACTACTCACTTCACTCACACGCAATGACGATATCCGTCACTACACTCTCAATCCGCTACACACGCGCTCGCACATTCAAGCCCAAAATGCTCAAAAACAGACTCGTAAATCCAACTTGCCCTGCGAGGATAATTGCAACTGCGCCAATCACCGTTTGTCGGGCACTTTGACTTGGATCAAGTTGTTGGAATCCACCGTCCTGCCACATGCCAAATACACGCCCTACCATCACGCATCCCAGCACGAGTAACACAAACCCAACAATTAGCCCATATTCCAACGTCAACATGCCACTGAACTTGGCAAAACGCGAACTCTGGGGTAACAAGCCTGACGCAACCATGTACTTCTTTGCCATCAGCCCGAACAGTGCAAGCTGGACACCCGACAACAAACTAATTGCTGCCACGACAAACGTGTTAATGTCAAACGCGACCGCGCCTATCCACTGTGGACCAGGCCACAACCACATCATTGCGACCGCACCCACGACGCTCAACACGCCGCCCGGCAACAAAAAGACCCAATCAGGTGCATACGCCAACATGAAGCGAAGATGGCGCCATCCGTCACGCCACGTACGGAGATGCGGTGGTCGTGAACGACCATCTTTGTAGAGCGTGATTGGCACTTCTTCGATGCGCAGCCCAAACAGTCCAGCCTTGATAACCATCTCGCTGGCATACTCCATGCCACTCGTCTGCAGTTGGATGCGCTCCCACGCTGATTTGCGAAATGCACGCAAACCACAATGAAAATCACCCACCGCCGAATCAAATAGCACACGCCCTAACCAGCTCAATACCGGATTCCCCAGCCACTGATGTAGCCACGGCATCGCACCAGGCACGATATGACCAGTAAAGCGATTGCCCATCACCATGTCAGCCCCAGCGCGTAACCGCACCAAAAATTCGTCAATGGCCCCTAGATCGTAGCTGTCGTCGGCATCACCCATCACGATGAACTCTGCCTGTGCCGCAGTAATGCCACCGTGTAACGCGGCACCGTATCCACGTTGTGGCACCGGTACCACGCGCGCGCCCTCATCAGCAGCAATTGCTTGTGACCCGTCATTGCTGCCATTGTCTGCGACGATAATCTCACCGGTGACTCCCAGCCGTTGTAAACCTGCCCGAGCTTTGCGAATCACTTGTGCAAGTGTCTCGGCTTCGTTTAAACAGGGAATTACCACCGAAATTTCGGGTGTTTTCATACCCACACTCCCACATGCGACGTTGAAATACGCATGTGTATAAATGCATTAACAAATACAGGAAACAACTAATCCGGAGCACCACCGCAAAGAGATTTAACGGGTATCACCATCGCCACCAATGGCACCGCGTTCGAGTCGATCGTAGAGTTTTGTGAGATTTGTACTCGCTACGTCTTCGAGGGTGATATCAAGCTCGGTACAAATCTGTGCCAAATACCACAATACATCACCGAGCTCGTGCTTCAAGGCTTCACGATCGGCATCAGTAATCACACCAGCGCGATCGCGAAAAATCTTTTTGACTTTACCTGCAACCTCACCAGCCTCGTTCGCTAAACCGAGCGTGGGATAGACAATCGCGTGGTCTGTCTTTATCAGGCTCCACGTACGTCGCGATGCTTTCTGGTATTCATTCAGTCGCTCGACCTGCATTGGTCAACTCCTTGTTACACAACACAAACGACGTACACCCGCCAACACAATCACATGGCGCGGACGGCGGGACTCGAACCCACGACCAACGGTTTAGAAGACCGCTGCTCTAATCCACTGAGCTACGCCCGCAAGTAATGGGAAATTCACTAGGCTTAATATACCATATTTTACCTATTTTTTGAGAAATTTTCATTCTAATTTGGCATATTTTTATACAAATCATTCGCTTTTTTTGCACACAATTTCTTAATAGATGAATCAGTGACGATGTTTTCCATAGTTCAATTCATGCGCTCATTCACCGCTTCCGCACATATTGATAGTTTTTGACAGTCATTTGCAGGGTATTGGCAGTTGTGATTCGGTACGATACGCAAGAGCACTGTAGACCGATCTATGATTTACAGAGGATAGCAGATGGCCAAACGCGATTCACGCATTGAAGGTTTTTATCGGTTAACACCAGCCCAACGGCTCCAAAAGGTGTGCGAATTTGCGCACTTCGACGATGCACAGGCAACGGCCATGTACGGCGGTCAACTCGACATCGAACGTGCCGACAAAATGATTGAAAATGTCGTAGGCACCTACGAATTACCTCTTGGCATCGCCACGAACTTTCGCATTAACGGTCGTGACCTGTTAGTGCCGATGGTCGTTGAAGAACCGTCGATTGTTGCTGGGGCGAGTTATGCAGCGCGCATGGTGCGTGAGAGTGGTGGATTCACCGCATCGCACACAGCACCCGTCATGATCGGCCAAATCCAACTCATCCAAGTACCTAACATGGCAGACGCACACACAGCGATTACCGCGGCACGCATGCGCGTACTCGAGCATGCCAATCAACAGAGTCAGAGCATGGTAGCGCGTGGCGGCGGTGCACGTGACATTGAGATTCACCGTTTCGATGAGACGCCGATGGGCGCGATGATGGTCATCCATCTGTTGGTTGATTGTCGTGATGCCATGGGTGCCAATGCCATAAATACGATGTGTGAGGCTATTGCCCCCATCCTTGAGGAGGTAAGTGGTGGGCAGGCCATGTTACGCATCCTATCAAATCTCACTGATCGACGGCTCGCCACGGCCACGGTGCGCATTGCGCCACAATCACTCCAACGTGATGGAATCAGCGGTGCTGAGGTGATTGAACGCATCTTGTGGGCGCACGCCTTTGCGGTCGTTGATCCATACCGTGCCACCACACACAACAAAGGCATCATGAACGGCGTTGATCCGGTCATTCTGGCCACCGGCAACGATTGGCGGGCCATTGAGGCGGGCGCACATGCGTGGGCTAGTCGGCATGGTCGCTACACGTCACTCAGTCACTGGTACCGCGACGACGATGGCTTTTTGTGTGGTGAGTTGACCATGCCACTTGCGGTAGGGATTGTCGGCGGCGCAACGCGTGTCCATCCCACGGCACAGAGTGCATTGGCGTTACTCGACATTCACAGTGCTGGTGAACTCGCTGAGGTGTGTGTCTGTGCTGGCTTGGCCTCAAATCTTGCTGCCATGCGTGCCCTTGCCACAGAGGGTATTCAACGCGGGCACATGGCGCTCCACGCCCGTCAAATTGCCATGGCTGCCGGTGCAGAGGGTGACGAAGTTACCGTGGTCGCGCAACGTATGATTCGTGAACAACGCATCAAACCGGCCGCCGCACACGACATTCTCGCCACCATTCGCACTGAGTATGTCGATGCAGATCGTGCATAACCGAGATTGTCATTATTGCCCCACACGACACTGCCGTCGTCCGCTGGGTTCACCCGTACACCGCATGTTGCAGGATGAAGGAGTGTCATGAAGCCGAATCGTCCGGTTGGGATTGTCGGATATGGCGCATATGTGCCACGTTACCGCATTGCCGCCAAAGAGATATCACGCGTCTGGACAGATGGACACGGGGGTGTACCCGTGTCAGCCAAAAGCGTTCCCGGTCCAGATGAAGATGTGATTACCATGTCCATCGAGGCAGCCCGCAACGCCATCAAACGGAGCGACATGCAGGCATCCGAGTTGACGGCCGTCTGGATTGGCAGTGAGTCACACCCATACAGCGTAAAGCCGTCAGGCACAATCGTGGCTGATGCGTTGGGGGCGACTCCATTTGTGAGTAGTGCCGATTTTGAATTTGCCTGCAAAGCCGGCTCTGAGGCGTTAACGGCGGGGATGGGTATGGTCGGCAGTGGCATGGCCAACTATGTGATGGCCATCGGAGCCGACACGGCACAAGGTCGCCCGGGCGATGCGCTCGAATACACGGCAGCCGCAGGGGCCGCTGCACTGATTGTTGGTCCGGCTGCGGAGAGTCTTGCTACCATCGAAGAGACCGTCTCGTATGTCACTGATACGCCAGATTTTTTCCGTCGAGCTGATCGTCCCTATCCCGTACATGGGAATCGCTTTACTGGCGAACCGGCGTATTTTATGCAGGTACGCAGTGCCACGCAGGCGTTGTTACAGCAACTAGGCGTGAGCCCGAACGACATTACCCATGCGGTTTTTCACCAGCCGAACGCACGCTTTCCGCAGGCGGTCGCCAAGCAACTCGGATTCAGTGCTGAGCAAATTCAGACGGGGTTGCTGGCTAATCGCATCGGTAATACCTATTCTGCGGCTGCACTCCTCGGTCTCACGGCTGTTTTTGATGTGGCGCAGCCAGGTGATACCATTTTGATGGCTAGTTATGGCTCAGGATCGGGATCGGATGCCTACCTGCTGCGCGTTACCGATGCCATTCTGGCACGTCGTGATCGTGCGCCCAAGACGCTTCGTTATGTGGAGCGCGAATATTTTGTGGATTATGCTGTCTACGCCAAATGGCGCGACAAATTGGTGATGGGGTAATACATGCGACCCGTATATATTGCTGGCACTGGCATGACTGCTGTTGCCGAACACTGGACACGTACCGCATTATCACTTGCACGTGATGCCGCACATCTTGCCCTCCAGCAGAGTACGATTAATCGCATTGACGGTGTCTATGTGGCGAATGGGAGTGGTGCACCACTCGGACTCCATCAAAACATCGCACCAGCAGTGGCACACGCGCTCGACCTCCATGGCGTTGAAGCGATTTCATTCGAATCTGCCGGTGCAGCCGGGGGATTGGCCATTCGGCATGCGGCCACTGCAGTGGCTGCGGGGGTGGCTGATGCCATCCTGGTGGTCGGTGTCGAGAAAGTTAGCGACTTCCTTGATGAACACCGTGAAGAATCAATGGCACTGACCAGTGACACCGATTGGGAGTCATTGCACGGTGTCACACTCACCGCACAATGGGCCATGTTAATGCGCAAATACATGCATGATTATGCGGTTACACCGCATGATTTTGCGCCGTTCCCAGTCAACGCTCATGCCAATGCTGTTGCCAACAAACTTGCGTTGTACCGTTTTGCCATCAGTGCCGACAAACTCGCAGGCGCAGGCATGATTGCCGATCCGTTGAGTCTGCTCGACAGCGCAACCATGGCAGATGGGGCGGCAGCAGTCATTATCAGTGCCACACCAGCTTCAGCTGCACCACCTGTACGCATCAGTGGGAGTGGCGTGGCAAGTGCACCGGTTGCCCTGCACGAACGAACCGACCTCCTCGACTTGAGCGCCGTGCGACTCTCCAGTCAACGCGCATTACATGCGGCCGGCATACCAGCCAATCATATTCAGGCATTTGATCTCCATGACCCACACGGTATCGCCGCTGTCCTGGCTTTTGAGGCCATGGGGTATGCCGCCCGTGGAACGGGCACTCAACTCGGTTCAAGTAACGCTATCCGCCCTGACGGTAGCGTTCCTGTTGCACTCAGCGGTGGATGCAAAGCCCGTGGCGACCTGTTTGGGGCCCTGGGCGTGTATCAAATTGCCGAACTGACCGCTCAACTCCGCCACACTGCAGCCAACCAAGTACCGAACTGTCAGCATGCCATGGCACAGTCCATGGCGGGTATTGCGAATACGGTTGTCACGCACATCTTGTCCCGCGATTAATTCCTGCGCTTATGGACGCCCGTGGCGATGCTAAAGGTCATCGCCACAACACGTGAGAGTACAAACGATGGAACACGCTCGTATGGAACTTGCGCGCCACTGGCGCCACCGACATGCCCGTTATCGCCTCCAAGGGAGTCGTCATACCACGACTGGTGCCATTGCCTTCCCGCCGCGTGATGGTAGCGAATGGGAACCAACGCTGTTGTCGGGGCAAGGCACCGTGGTGACCTACACCGTCATTCATCAGCCACCCCTCGGACATCATGGCGAAGTCCCGTATGTGTTGGCGATTGTCGCCCTCGCCGAAGGCCCGATGATTACCGCTCAGCTCAGTGATTGTCGCGCCAATGAGGTCCAAATCGGTATGCCTGTCGAAATGGTCACACGCCTCCTCGGGAACGAGGGCGATGATGGACTACTCCTCTACGGCTATAAATTCCGCCCACTTTTGGTCTAGAAATACACCACACCCTGGCGTGAGTATCACGCCAGGGTGTGGTTGTTGGTACGGCCATCGGCGAACGTATTTACATCATGCTCCGCAACACACCGACCACTCGCCCTTGAATGCGCACATCATTGGCTGCCACATAAATCGGATCCATGGTGATATTTGCTGGTTGAAGACGGACTTTGTCGCCTTCACGATAGAAGCGCTTCAGCGTCACGGCGTTCTCACTGACAATGCGTGCCGCCACCATCTCGCCGGACTCTGCCGTCTCTTGATAGCGCAACAAGACGATGTCCCCATCATTGATGAGTGCATCAATCATTGAGTATCCCCGTACTTTGAGCGCATACACGTTGGTAAGCTTCGACGAAGGGACTACATCGGCAGGTACATCGATGAGCTCAGCATTCTCTGATGAGAGTTCCTCGGGATCGGGGAGCGGTTGCCCAGCCGTGATATACCCAAGAAGTGGCACTTGCGAAATCTGCGTACTTAATGCGATGACTTCGCTCTTGGCAATCGAGATGCCCCGCGAGACTTTGCCCTCACGACGCAACATGCCGCGTTGCTCGAGAACCTTGAGGTTATATGCAACCACAGATGTTGATGAGATACTCAAATCTTCTTGAATTTGACGGATGGCCGGCGGGTAATTGTGCTGCTCGACGAATTGCTCAATGTAATCGAGAATTTCACGTTGACGTGCGGATAATGTATCAATTGATTGCACGATACACACCCCTTTCGTGCTATGAGAAGTAGAATATATGTTCGTTAGAACTTATGTTCCATTATAAACAAATGTTCTACTTATTGTCAAGAGGAGATTGCATGTACGTAGCGATGCATCCACACAATACACAACGGGAAGTTTTGGATTATGATGAACATACAACAATCTGCGTGAATGGAGCGTCGCATGCCTACCGCGACATTGGTCATTGTTACATTTAATAGTAGTGATGCATTACCTGCCTGTGCCCAAGCATTACACGCACTCACCGTTGATGGCGAGTACGAACTTATCGTGGTGGACAACAACTCGCACGACGATAGCATTACCGTGGTACGCCAGCACTTACCGCATGCACAGCTCATCGCCAACACGATGAATCGCGGGTTTGCGGCCGCAGTCAATCAAGGGATAGCTGCAGGAAGTGGCCGCATCGTTGCCACATTGAATCCCGACACAATTGTTGCATCCGATTGGTTGCAATCACTGATTATGGTTCTTGATGCTGATGCGACAATTGGTATCGTTGGGAGTGCCATTCGCGATTTTGCGGGCACACTCACCCACACCGGTGGCGATTATCACCCATTGACCTTTCATACTACCCATCATAATGCACCCAATCATGTGCTCAGCGACGTTCCATATGTCACCGGGGCCGGCATTGCCATGCGCCGTAGCGACTGGCAACGCGTCGGCGGCTTTGATGAGGGCTTTTTTCCGGCGTACTTCGAGGACGTTGATTTGTGCGTACGCGTCCGGGCAATCGGGCTCCGCTGTGTGTATCAACCACACGCACAGTTGCAGCACCAAGAATCCTCCTCCACGGGCAAGTATAGCGGCCCATTCTACTTCTTCTACCATCGGAATCGGATTCGGCTGGCGTTACGTTCTCTCGACGCCCATACGCTCCTCCACGACTTTGTTTTGGCCGAAGCAGATGCACTCAGTCGGACCGATGTCGTTGACCGATTGATTGCCTTGAGTTGTTATCGCCATGTCATGCCCCAAACGCATAGTGGCGCACCGCATGCAGCGGCACAACAGGCCATATTGACGATGGCACAACACCTCAAATCGATTCGTGCCGAACACCGTCATCAGCCGCACACCATCCCAGATGACGTCCTCGCAATCCTCGGTGTTGATCGTATGCGCATGGAACTCTACTATCAGGTCTATGGCGCACCACCGTCGCCACACGCACCGGAGGCACCACAGGTCAATCCACTCAACCAACCACTCTATCAATTGCTGTATGGCACCGAACGCATGGCCGATGTGCGCATACGCCTTGTAGGCAATGAACTCGTGCAGTTTATTGAGCAACTCATCGCCACCCGCAATACCGATGTCTTCTGGCAAACACACCACATCAGTCGCTTGACGAGTGAAATCACGTATCTACGCCATGTCATCAGTTTGAGCGATGTTGTGAGCATCGAGAATACCATCCGGAGTACACTGACAAGTCATCTCCTCAGCGCCACAAGGAGCACCCCATGAACGTCGCAGATATGCGCAAAGAATACACCCAACAAGGGCTTCACGAACACGACGTGGCCAGTGATGCCATCGAACAGTTTCAGCGGTGGTTTGACCAGGCGCGCAACGCCAATGTGCACGAACCCAACGCCATGACACTCGCGACCGTGGATGCACGCCAACGACCAACTGCGCGCATAGTCCTACTCAAGGGAGTTGATACGCGTGGGTTTGTCTTTTATACCAACTACGAAAGCCACAAAGCGGCAGCGCTCGCAACCCATCCCTACGCCGCGCTCATCTTTTATTGGCCAGAACTCGAACGGCAGGTACGCATCGAAGGCAGTGTCAGCAAAGTTGATGCTACCGAGGCCGACACCTACTTCCACAGTCGCCCACTCGGGAGTCGGCTTGGTGCATGGTCATCCCCCCAAAGTCAGGTTATCCCCGATCGAGATTTCTTGGCGCACCAAGTCGAGAGCATGCAGGCACAGTTTCGTGAGCACATGCCGCCACGACCACCGTTTTGGGGCGGCTATCGCGTCATCCCCGATCGTCTTGAATTTTGGCAGGGCCGACCAAGTCGGTTACATGACCGCATCTGCTACTCACTCACCACCGATGGATGGCATATTGCACGTTTGGCTCCGTAATCAACGATGATGTTGGAGGTTGGCCATGAATGGATTACTCGCAAAAATGGGCTACACACCCCACGATCGCGTCGTCATCGTACATGCTGATGATGTGGGGATGTGTCATGCCTCGACTGCAATTCTACCCACTTTGTTTGACACGGGCGTGGTCACATCAGCCTCTGTGATGGTGCCGTGTGCGTGGTTTGGTGACGCAGCAGCTTGGTGCAAAGCCAACCCGATTGCCGATGTTGGCGTGCACTTCACGTTGACTAGTGAATGGCAGCACTATCGCTGGCGTGCCCTCACGACAACCATCCCAGGCAGTGGGCTTGTTGACGACGAGGGCTACTTTCATCGTGGAGTAGAGGCAGTATTTGCACAGATTGATGCCACACATGCTGCCCGTGAAATCAACGCACAATATCAACGAGCAGTTGCCTTCGGCATGCAACCATCGCACTGTGATTCACATATGGGCACCATGTTCAGCGTAAACACCTTTGGTGCGTACATGAACATCAGCCAACAACAGCACGTGCCCGTCTTTGTACCACGCCTGAGCGACGCAGATCTCACGCGCCGGGGCTACGACGAGGCCACACGTACCTACCAGCTCGCCACATTACAGGCACTCGAAGCGCAGGGGACGCCAGTATGTGATCATATGCGCTTTCTTGATCTAGGGAATCCTCAACAGGGGATGAGCGACGTCAAACAACTCTTTGCCGAGCTCCCTGCGGGTTTGACCTACTTCATCGGTCATCCCGTCATTGACACTCCTGAAATTCGTGCCATTGCCCCAGACTGGCAGGCACGTGTCCGCGATTTTGCGGTGCTGACCGACCCCGATCTCGCACAATTCGTCAGCGCACAGGGGATTCACCTGATTGGGTGGCGCGACATCCAGCGTGTCTTCTGATTGCATCCCCCGAATGCAGGTGGGGGTCATCACGGAGACCACAAGCGTCATCCGCGACCACCCCCACCTGCACAGTCGTAGTGCTACGTGCCAAATCCCAATCCGCGCTCACGCAAACTCACCCACTGCCCTTGGCCGATAATCAGATGATCGAGCAAATCAATGTCGAGGAGTTTGCCCGCAGCTGCCACATCTCGTGTCACCTGAATATCATCGGCAGAGGGGCTCGGGTCGCCGGATGGATGATTGTGTACCAAGATGATGGCAGCGCTGTTCAGGCGTACGGCCTCTTTGAACACCTCACCAACACGCAACAACGAAGAATTAAGACTCCCCACATAGAGCGTTTGTATCTTCTGCACGCGATTTTTCGTATCAAGGCAGATGACGCGTAGGTGCTCCTGATCGAGATGGCTCATCTCAATCAGCATGAGCTGTGCGGCATCACTCGGCGCGCGAATCTGGAACCGCTCGTCAAATCCGGCAAGGACGAGGCGTCTAGTCAACTCTAACGCGGCCTTGATGCGCGCCGCACGCACCACACCAACACCAGGCACCTGTTGTAACTCCTCGATACTAAGGCGCTGAATACCAGGTAATCCACCGGCATCGGAGAGCATTTGTTGTGCCAACTGGAGTGTTTGTTCGGCATCGCCACCTGCGCCAAATAGCAACGAAATGAGTTCAGCATCGCTTAACGTGTTGGCACCGTGCAGTGTCAACCGTGTGCGTGGGTGATCATCATCGGCTAATTCACGGATGCGCAGAGGGAACGAGAGTGAGAGGGTCATGTGATTGCTCCTTTGTGTACATGGCGTATGTCACATACGCACAGGTACTACCGTCAATCACGCTACAAAAGGTACGACGCAACACGACGTCCCCCGACCCATCGCAGGTATCGGGGGACGTGCGATTACACCGTTAGAGTGCATGTGCCTCAAGTGCATCAAAAAACTGATCTGCGACCTGACGATCGAACACTGCCGCATAGGGTTGGAGTGCATTTGCACTGCCACATGCCACACCCAGGCGTAATGCGGTAGCAAGTCCGTCCCCGCGATGTAATGCAACAATCATGCCAGCCAGGGTACAATCACCGCTCCCTACTGGGCTAATGGCCCGTATCGCCGGTGCAGCCACATACCACGCCTCGTGCGGAGTGACGGCGATGGCCCCGTGAGAGCCGAGCGTAACTGCCACAATCTGCGGGCCACGTTGACACACCTGCCGGGCCACAGCGACCGCCTCTTGATGGGTGGCAATCGTGGTACCAGTCGCTTGGGCGAGTTCTTCGGCGTTGACCTTGAGCAGACCAACTCGCGCATCAAGGCAGCGCTGGAGTGGCGCTCCACTCGTATCAAGTGCGACCGCACAGGTAGTTGGCACCGCATCAATCAACTGGCGCAACAGTTCAGGCGCAATCGACGGTGGTAAACTCCCCGAAATAGTCAGCCAGCGTGCATCGCTCCCACTACAGGTGGCTACGACAGCCTGGCGCAGCGACTGCCACTCCGATACCGTCATGGTGGGACCTTGATCGTTGATCACGAGTTGATCGGGTGTTTCAAGGTCTGTGACCAGCAAACACGTACGCGTCTCGCCATAAATTTGGACGACCTGAATGTTCATTTGTTCGCTACGCGCCAGTTGAATGATGTGCTGTCCAGTCATGCCGCCGAGTGGCGCAATGGCCAAGCACGCGGTATCGAGGGCACGAATAGCGCGCGTCACGTTCAACCCTTTACCACCGGCCGCATCATGGCGCTGACGGACGCGCGTCACATCAGCCTGCCGGAAATGGGGCACAATCAAGGTGCGATCAAGTGCGGGGTTCGTGGTCAGTGTGATAATCATGTCGTGTAGGTAATCTCAATAAAATCTCGACTTTTGATGCCCCCATTAAAAAGTGCCATCAAGTCAAAGATGCGCTTCATCATGCCGTATTTTTTGTTGAGGAGCTGATTTACGCGGGCATGGTCAACGGCATCAAGTACATGTGCCTGCGCCGCCATCCGGTCGCCGAGCGTTGTTCCACGTGCATCACATGGTTCAATAAAAATCTGTGCATTATTTCGGATGCGTTTGACTTTACCGGCGTTTCGCCCCGACATCACATAGAGTCGCTGTTGGTCGTGTACAAACCACACTGGTGTGGCCACTAGTTCGCCAGATTTACGATGTGTTATCAAATTGATATACTGATGCGCCAGGAGGGGGGTGAACGGACTCATACGTTGCTCCTTCTCAACACGACGCGGTTGACGACCGCGTACGAACCCCGCACGAAAGGAAAAACCGATGGCAAACCCGACCACCAGCAGAATGAGTAGCACTTCCTGCCAGGCTACACGCATATCCACGCCACGCTTTTCTAAAGATGGGACACCTCATACCAACTATCCATAGGTATAATACATGTAATTTCGCCAATACATCTACCTTCATCACAAAGGAGCGGATATATGGTCTACGTATCGCAACACCCCTTGGTTCGCACCAAGTTGACCTTATTGCGCAATCAGCACACCACGCCCAAAATATTCCGCGAGCTTGTTGGCGAGATTAGTCAGTTCTTGATGTACGAGGCAACCAGCGATTTGCCGTTACAACCTGCCACTGTGCAAACACCACTTGCACACTACCATGGATACGAATTACAAGTCCAAATCGGATTGATTCCTATTTTGCGAGCAGGCCTCGGCATGGTAGATCCCATTCTTGACATGATTCCCACGGCCCATGTATGGCATCTCGGCCTCTACCGCGACCACGAGACACTGCAACCGGTGAGTTATTACAACAAACTCCCCTCACAGGTAGACGTTGACATTTGTCTCGTGCTTGACCCGATGCTCGCCACTGGCGGATCGGCGAGCGCAGCCATCACCGTACTCAAGCGCTGGGGCGTACAACGCATCAAATTCCTCGGATTAATTGCGGCACCTGAGGGTGTCGCACAGGTCCAGCACGATCATCCTGATGTGGATTTGCATCTTGCGGCCATTGATGAGCGACTGAACGACATCGGTTATATTGTGCCCGGCTTAGGCGATGCTGGTGATCGCCAATTTGGCACCCACTAGGAGCATCCATGCAGATACTGATTGCCCTTGCAAGCTTTGTGATAGCGTTCATCGTTAGTGCGGTATGTATGCCGTGGGTCATGCGTCTGTGTATTGCGCGCGGGTGGGTTATCCACCCAGGTGGGCGGCGCACGCACGAAGGTGTCATGCCGACCATCGGCGGAATCTCGATTTACATCGGATTTGTGGTGGCCATCCTCGTGATGTGGGGGGTGGGCTTCGCTGTACCAGAATTCAAACGTACCGAACGCGACGAATTGCGGCTCTGGTTAATGCTGGCTGGTGCAACACTCACATTCGTGGTGATGTGGATTGATGACGTGGTCGAGCTCCACTGGATCCCCAAATTCATCGTCAACATCATCGCCGGCCTGATTGCTGTCGGGCCATTCATTTGGGACCATCAACTCTATCCTGATGCGCTTGGTGCGTTGACTGAGCCACGCGGCATCGTCTTCTTGGGCTTCAACATACCGTTCATGGAGTACTTCAGTTTTTATGCGCTCTCACCATGGGTGGCCATCATTGTTACCGTGTTTTGGTTGGGCTGGATGGTAAACACCGTCAATTGGGCAGATGGTGTTGACGGACTCGCTGGTGGCGTTTCGATGATTGCAGGGCTCATGCTCGGCATTCATGCACTCTTGCTCGACCCAGCGCAATATACCGTGGCGATTGTACCGCTCGCACTGGCTGGAGCAGCAACCGGATTTCTGCTGTTTAATTTTCCACCAGCCAAAATATTCATGGGTGATGCGGGGGCTGAATTACTCGGGTTTGTTTTGGGTGTCAGCGCAATTCTTGGTGGTGCCAAAGTAGCCACCGTCTTGCTCGTCCTCGGTGTGTGGATTCTTGATGTGGCCTGGTTAATTGTGTCACGGCCACTTGCAGGTCGTTTGCCCACACGCAGCGGGCGCGACCACTTGCATCAACGGCTCACCGATGGTGGCTTTAGTGCCCGACAAATCGCCTTGTACTTTTACAGTATTAGCATCATCTTCGGCCTGCTCGGTATCACCGATATCGGCACCACGGGCAAACTTATTTCGCTGATTTTACTCTTCCTTGTGGGCGCTGGGACAATTGGCTACGCAATGCGCATTCAGCCACGAGCATCATGAGTACGTGCGGTTGCATGCCGGTACGCTCTGCATCTCACATCTCGACCCAGCCACCATGTACCGTCTGCACGCCATCAATGGTCTCGATCAATAATCCGCCATCATCGGCCATGCCGAGGGCACGTCCGACCACCATCGTTGCGTTTTGGTGCACGCGGACGTGGTGGCCAATCAAATACTGACGTGCATGCCAGGTCGTCTGATACTCGCGCACGTTGTGGCGCAGGCGTTGATAACAGGCCGCAAATGCTGTAAGTTGTGCGACGAGGACATCTGTGCGCGTCATGGCGCCGGGCGCATGCGCCGCCAGGCATGTCACTGGCTGGTGCACGTCATCGATGGCAGGTGCGCCGTGCACGTTCACCCCCCAGCCGACACAGATATACTGCGTGCCCGCCTGATTTATCTGCCCCTCGCACAACACACCGGCGAGCTTGGCCATATGCCCATCATGCATCAGCATCACATCGTTCGGCCACTTAATGGTCACAGGCACCGTGACAAACTGCGCCAGCGTATCGGCGAGCGTCGCCACAAAAGCATTAACCAGATGTGGTGTATGGTGGGGTGGCAACCAGGTTGGCCGCAACAAGAGTGAGCAGAGTAATCCATGCGTTGTCTGGTCAATCCAACTCCGTCCGTGCTGACCACGCCCCTGTGTCTGATGATCGGCCACAACCACGAGCCCTTCAGCATGACCAGCACGAGCATGGGTGTGCACCACGTCGTTGGTCGATGTGACATGGGTGAGATGCAACACCTCCCACGGCAGATGGTGCCGTGAGAGGTGCGCGGTCACATATGTGGCATCAAAGTCAGTTGACGGTGTTGTCATCCACGGTCACATTCACACGGAGCCACTGACAAAACGGCGTTTCGTCGGCGTCGCCATGAATATTCACAATCGCCGTCACGATATCACGATGTGGCAACACCAAGCGATACCCGTGCTGATCACACAAATACAACAACAAGAGCAGCGCCGTTGTTTCGTTTTGACTCACAAACGGCTGGCGGCGCACCAATGCATACACGACTGCGGCAATCTGTTGGATGGGTGTCACAAAACGAAGTTGCCCGAAGTAAATCTGCTGGGGCGTCTCAATGACCCGCACAAGCACGTCGTTTGAGATGAGCCCAATGCGCCCACCGTATCGTTCGACCATCAGCATGTGCATATCAAGCAACTGATCCTTGTCAAGCGATATGTGATGCATCTACTCAAGCCCTGCCAGACGGCGAAACGCCTTGTCGTACTCATCAACTACCGGTTCGGCCCAATCGCGCAATACTTGTGAGGAAGGTTTGCGCAACAAGACTTCACGATCGGTGAAGACGAGTTCGACCACCTCTTGGTCACCCAAGTTCGCGGCTTTCAACCAGCCTTGTACCACCGGCGGAAGATTTTCGACTTCGATGATGAATTGCTTCGGCATACATCTGCCCCCAGTTTAGCTGTCCCGTGGTCGCAAATGCGGGAAGACGACTACGTCACGAATCGTCGACTGATTCGCATAAATCATTGCCATGCGATCTACGCCCATGCCCAACCCACCGGTAGGCGGCATGCCGTACATCAAGGCGTTGATATAATCCTCATCGAGTTGATGCGCTTCGTCGTCACCTTCGGCTTGTGTTTTGAGTTGTTGCAAAAAACGTTGCTCTTGATCGAATGGATCATTGAGCTCGCTATAGCCGTTACCGATCTCCATCCCCGCCACAATCGCCTCAAAGCGCTCCGTAATGGCCGGATTATCGGCATGGCGCTTCGCCAACGGCGACAACTCGACTGGGTGATTGACGATAAACGTCGGCTGAATCAGCGTCGGCTGGATGATTTCACTAAACAACTCATCGACCTGCTTGGCCCAACTCGGCTTCGACTCAACGGGTAATTTGCGTGCCCGAATCTCGCGCAACAGCTCGGGTTGTGTTTTGTACTGCAAAATATCGATACCCGTGCGCTCCAAAATCGCCCCCGGAATCGACACCTGTTGCCAGGCCGGCCCAAAGTCAATCTGCTGCCCTTGGAACTCAACCACCGTCGAGCCCGTCAAGCGCACCGCCGTCTCACGGCAAATCTGCTCGACTAACGCCATCATGGTGCGGTAATCGCCGTACGCCTGGTAGCATTCCATCATGGTAAATTCAGGGTTGTGCGTGCGGTCGACCCCTTCGTTGCGGAAGACTTTGCTAATCTCGTAGACGCGCTCAAATCCGCCCACAATCATGCGCTTCAGGTATAGCTCAACCGCAATCCGCAAATACAAGTTTTGATGTAATTGGTTATGGTAGGTGGTAAATGGCCGAGCCGAGGCACCGCCGTATATCGGCTGTAACACCGGCGTCTCGACCTCGAGATAATCGTGTGTATCGAGCACTTGGCGCATGATGTTGACCACTTTGGCACGGGTACGAAAGTTCTCGCGCACATCGTGGTTGACAATCATATCAAGATAGCGCTCGCGCAAGCGCGCCTCGGTATCGGTCAATCCGTGCCATTTGTCGGGCGGCGGATTGATGGCTTTGCTCAACAATGCCATACCATCAACAAATACTGATGCTTCGCCGGATTTGGTACGTCGGAGGGTACCGTGTGACTCCACAATATCAAAGGTGTCGATGTCGTTGGCGAAGCGGTCAAACCACTCGTCGCCCAAATCAGCACGGCTAAGCCAGAGTTGGATGCGCCCATGTTCGTCTTCGATATGCGCAAACGCCAACTTGCCCATGATACGTCGGGCACCGACCACGCGGCCGACCACAATCACGCGCTCGCCACGCTCCATCATGCCATCAAAATCAGCCAAAACAGCCTTGATCGTGTGCGTGCGTTGGGTGCGTGCTGGGTAGCCCTCGATGCCCGCACTCCGCAATCGCGCCAGCTTCTCGGCACGTTGTTGTTGCAAATCGTTGAGATCCATGATCACACCCTACCTGTTGTTCATGCGTTGGCGCAATAATAAAAACTCGGCGTGCTGTGTGGCCACGCACACCACAGCACACCGAAATTATACGACTACTTAATCGACTTAATCACACACTTCATTGGACCGTTTGGTGT
>VGPG01000022.1 GCA_016875555.1 Chloroflexota bacterium
TTTATTCCAGTGATACATGACATGATGCACGGCGTGGCCAGGAGCATCATGGACGGTAAAGTGCTGGTCGCCGATGTGTAGGTGCTCACCGCCATGGAGGATGTGTAGGTTGGCTGCGGGTATCGCCAAAAAATCACCCCACAACGTGGCCATCATGTCGCCATAGATGCGCGTGGCACTGTTGAGGAGTTTGCTTGGGTCGATTAAATGTGGTGCGCCCCGGTGATGCACATAGACCTTGATATGCGGGTGCGCTGCCACAATTGAGCCCACAGCACCGGCATGATCGAGGTGGATGTGGGTCAGCAAGATGGCGCCGATATCGGCGAGACGCAGATTGTGGTCGGCGAGTGCCGACTCAATCGTCGGCAATACTACAGTTGGCCCTGGGTCAACGAGGATTGGGACGCTGCCGCGAATCAGGTAACAGGCAATAACACCTGAACGACCGAGATGATTGGTATCAATGGTGATGCATTCTGCCATGCCGTAGGCTTTCTTGGTAGTGAGAAAGAATACGAGCGCGGCGTTATTAGACCGCGCTCGTCGTGATGTTGGGCGTGTGCGATTAGGCGCCGTGAATGGCGCGCCAGACACGTTCAGGGCGCATCGGAATATCAATTGCTGTGACGCCGAGATGCGACAAGGCATCAATCACCGCGTTGGCAACGGCCGGTGTCGACCCAACGGTGGCGGCTTCGCCGATACCCTTGACGCCGAGTGGATTGAGCGGCGTCGGCGTTTCGGTTTTGTCGAGCACAAAATCAGGGAAGTTGTCGGCGCGTGGCAAGGCGTAGTCCATCAACGACCCGCTGAGGATTTGCCCGTTATCGCTATACACAACCTCTTCGTACAATGCCTGTCCGATACCCTGCGCCAAGCCACCGTGTACCTGACCAGCCACCAGTGTGGGACTGATGCGTGGGCCACAGTCGTCGACCGTGTAGTACTTGGCGACGCGCACGTCGCCGGTGTCGGCATCGACCTCAACGACCGCCAGGTGGGCACCGAAGGGGTAGATGAGCTCAGCCGGGCGGAAGAACTCGGTCGCCTCGAGCCCGGATGTCACGTCGCCCGGCAACTTGTCGGTGTAGGCGCGCTTGGCGATTTGTGTCAGTGTCACACTGCTATCGGGTGATCCTTTGACGTGATACTTGCCCTCGGCGTAGATTACATCATCAGGACTCGCCTCAAGCAGATGTGCTGCAATTTTGACGGCCTTGGCGCGAACGATGTTAATCGCCTCAACGAGTGCGCCACCACCGATTGCCAAACTACGACTGCCCATGGTCCCTTGCCCCATCGGTGTGTTGGCAGTGTCGCCCGATTTGACGATGACATTGTCAAAATCCGCCCCAAGTTGATCACTGACAATTTGAGCAAACGTCGTGTACAAGCCTTGACCGTGTGGTGATGTGCCGGTGAATACGGTCACTGTACCGGTTGGCTCAACGCGCACCGTGGCGCTTTCGTATGGACCAAAGCCACACATCTCCACATAACAGGCAAAGCCCAAGCCCAACAAGGCGGTTGGTTTGCCGGCCGCATAATCGGCACGTCGGCGCGCCTGTTCGGCGAGCAGTGCCCGGTAGTCGCTGATGTCAATTAATTTGCGCATGGCGCGGTCGTATTCGCCGCTGTCGTAAAGTGGCCCGGTCGGCGTCTTGTAGGGGAATTGCTCGGGTGGAATGAAGTTGACCCGGCGCACCTCGGCGGCATCGAGCCCCAAATCATCGGCCACGGCATCGAGCATGCGCTCGATGTAGTAGGCAGCCTCGGGGCGCCCCGCGCCACGATAGGCGGCCACTGGAGTCGTGTTGGTATACACACAATCAATCGTGCCATCAATCACGGGAATCTTGTAGACACCGACGGCCATCATGCCGGTCAGGTTGGGCAAGCCGGCGGCAATCGGGTAAGCGCCGATATCCGCAGTGATATGAAAGCGCAAGGCGGTGATGGTGCCATCGGCTTTGACTGCCGCACTAAACTCGCCGACTTGGCCACGCCCGTGCGTCGTAGCAGTCATGTGCTCGATGCGGCCCTCGACCCACGACATCGGCAGGCGTAGGTGACGTGCGAGGGCAGCAAGAGCGGCATCTTCGGGGTAAACGCCGATTTTGACGCCAAAGCCACCACCGACATCGGGTGCCACGACGCGAATCTGGTTCTCGTCCATGCGCAACATCTCGGCCAAGCTGCCACGCGTCATGTGGGGTGCCTGCGTGCTAGTGTAGACGGTCAAACCATCACCGAGCGGGTCTGGGTAGGCGACGACGGCGCGCCCCTCCATCGAGACGCCAGCGAGGCGTTGGTTGACCATGCGGCGCGTGACGACTTTGTGCGCATTGGCAAAAGCCGCATCGGCATCGCCGACCTTTTTGGTCCAGGTATGATGCACGTTGCTCTGCATGTCCTTGAAGAGGCGTGGCGCATCAGCGGCTTTGGCCTGCTCCATATCAACGGCGGCTGGCAATGGTGTGTACTCAACTTGCACAGCGCTCGCGGCATCAACGGCGAGGGCCGCAGACGAAGCAAGCACGGCGGCGACAATCTCACCGACGTGGCGTACCGTGCCGAATGAGATTGGATAGTGGCTGTGTGGCCGCACGGCGAGCCCGTCGAGCTCGCTCGAGCCCTCGCCGCCCGCGCCAATGGGCATCGGGCCACAGAGTTTGGCGATGTCTTGACCGGTGATAACGTCCATCACGCCCGGCATGGCTTTGGCCTCGCTGGCATCAATGCTATTGACAAGGGCGTGTGGGTATGGGCTACGAACGAATGCGACGTACTGCATGCCGGGGAGCTTCATGTCACCGACATAGGCGCCACGACCGGTAATCAGGCGTGGGTCTTCTTTGCGCTTGACTTCAGCGCCAATCAACGAGGCATAGGCCATGATTGGGTACCTTTCAGAAGTAAACAACGATGTTTCGGGCGCGGTATGTCCCTATTATACCACTCTGCTTTGGACTGCATCGTGGTGCTCATCCGGGTCCGTGTGTTTGGTAGTCCATCGCGGTTGTATGAATTGTCATCGGCTAGGTATGCGTTATTGACGCAACTGCACGGCAATGGTAGGATATGGCAGTCAAAATATGCATGGAGGCTGTTGGCGATGAAATTACATGAGTATCAAGCGCGTGATATCTGTGCTCGTTACGGTATTCCGGTAACTGGTGGTGGCGTAGCCGCCACGGCTACAGAAGTGCGTGCCATTGCAGAACGTATCGGCGCCCCCGTGGTCGTCAAAGCCCAAGTATTTGTGGGTGGTCGTGGCAAGGCTGGCGGCGTCAAACTAGCCCAAACACCAGCTGAGGCTGAGCAGGTCGGCGCCAAAATTCTCGGCATGGACATCAAGGGATTGACCGTCGAGAAGGTCTTGGTTGCCGAGGCTATCACGTATGAGAGCGAAATTTATCTCGGTGTCATCATGGATCGCGCCAGCAAGCGCATTGTGGTCATGGCTTCGTCAGAGGGTGGCGTCGAAATCGAAGAGGTCGCCAAGACCAATCCCGATGCCATCAAGAAGGTCGAAGCGCACCCAACCATGGGCTTGCTCGACTACCAAGCGCGCAACTTGGCCTTTGCGATTGGCTTGACCGACGGCAAGCAGGTGCGTCAGTTTGCAGGTATTGCCATGGCCTTGTACAAGGTCTACATGGAGAACGATGCCTCGTTGGCCGAGATTAATCCGCTGGTTGTCAAAGCAGACGGTTCGTTGCAGGCGCTCGACTCAAAGGTTGTGGTCGACGACAGCGGTCTATTCCGCCACCCTGAGCTTGAGGCGATGCGCGATAGCGCCGATGAGCCACTTGCTGAGCAACAGGCTCGTGAGGCCGGTATCACCTTCATTAAGCTCGATGGCGACATCGGCTGTATGGTGAACGGTGCCGGTTTGGCCATGGCAACGATGGATGTAGTGAAGTTGTATGGTGGCGAGCCGGCCAACTTCCTTGACGTCGGTGGCGGTGCCGGTAAGGACAAGGTTAAGGCTGCCTTGCAGATTATTTTGTCCGACAAAAACGTCAAAGCCGTGCTCTTCAACATCTTCGGTGGTATTACGCGTGTTGACGAGGTTGCTCGCGGTATCATCGCCGCCCTCGAAGAGGTCGACACCGATGTGCCTATGGTTGCCCGCTTGGTCGGCACCAATGAGGTTGAGGGGCGCAAGTTGCTCGAAAACTCACGTCTCATCCCCGCCGCCACGTTAGGCGAGGGCGCCCAAAAAGCCGTCGCTGCTGCCAAGGAATACGCAGCTAGCAAGTAACCCGTTACTACACGATTGATTATCAGACCCCACAGGAGTTTTGACACCTGTGGGGTCTATCTTTTGAGGGTGTATCGATTGAAATGGTTTAGGTATAATAAACTATTAGAGTGCAGTACAGTGAGGGTACACTGGTATGACGCAGTACGATTTGTTGGTTTTGGGTGAGATAAATGCTGACTTGATTTTGCGCGGCGATGTAGAGCCAGTCTGGCAACAACACGAGAAGATTGTTGATGACATGGCATTGGTACTCGGCGGTTCATCGGCGATTTTTGCCTATGGTGCAGCACGCCTCGGCTTGCGTGTTGCCTATGTCGGACTCTGTGGCGACGACGTCATTGGTCGATTTTGTCTTGATGCGCTGCGTCAATCAGGGGTTGATACACAGCATGTAGTCATTGACCCCACCATTCGTACGGGGCTGACTGTGGTGCTCCAAAAACCAGCCGATCGCGCGATGTTGACCTATGAAGGTGGGATTGCGCTCCTGCGCGCTGATATGATCCCTGCCTCGTTGATTGCGGCATCACGTCACCTGCATATTGGGAGTTATTATTTGCAACATGCATTGCGTCCCGATTTGCCGGCGCTTTTTGCAACCATGCAGGCCCAAGGTGGCACAACATCGCTCGACACCAACTGGGATCCGACTGAGCGCTGGGATGGGCTCGAGCAGTTGTTCGCTCATACCGATTTGTTCTTACCCAACGACGCCGAGGCCTGTGCGATTAGTCGTCAATCTGACGTGAACGCTGCCTTGATTACATTGGCGCA
Source organism: Chloroflexota bacterium (assembly GCA_016875555.1). Lineage (GTDB taxonomy): Bacteria > Chloroflexota > Chloroflexia > Chloroflexales > Roseiflexaceae > UBA965. The sequence goes on from VGPG01000022.1 coordinate 5,048, forward strand.
GACCATCAAAACTGTCGCCGTTAAATGTGGCGCTGATGGGGCAATTGCCCAGAGTGGTACTGAAGTGGCTCGGGTTGCATCAATTAAAACCGAATTTGTTGATGCCGTCGGTGCCGGCGATTCGTTTAATGCGGGTATGGTCTACGGCATGGTCTCGGGCTGGTCGCTTGCCAAGTCATTGCGTCTCGGCGCCGTGTGTGGCTCGTTGTCGACGCGAGCCGCTGGCGGGACTGCGGCACAACCAACCTTGGCCGAGGCCCTACCCTATCTCGACTAACGTGGAGGTGAATAAATGCGTGATGTACTTGATGCAATCCAAACCTGGCATGCACGCGGCGAACGCATCGCGATTGCCACAGTGGTCAATACGCTTGGCTCGTCACCGCGCGGTATCGGCGCCAAAATGGTCGTCTCAGATGCCGGGAACATGGCCGGATCTGTGAGTGGTGGCTGTATCGAGGGTGCTGTCTTTGATGCGTGTCAGCAGGCCATCACCAGTGGACAGGCAGCGTTGTTGCATTTCGGCGTTGCCGACGAAACTGCGTGGGAGGTGGGGTTGGCGTGTGGTGGTACGATTGATGTTTTTGTTGAACCATTACGAGATTGACCGCCTAGCACACAAAAGAGAACCACAATGCGTCAGCACATCTATGAAATCCTCCGTGAAACCCTTGATGCCGAACACCCTGTGGCGCTGGCAACGGTGGTGTCTGGCCCTGATATCGGTCTGCAGTGGTTGGTGCGCCCCGACTTGCCGGTCGTGACGACGTGTGCCGACGAATCACTAAATCATGTGGTGACCCAGCAGGCATATGCCATGCTCAATCGTGATGAACAGGGTGTGCAGACGATTGCTGATCGTCACATCTTCATTGAGACGTATCCACCGCCACCGACCGTCATCATGGTAGGTGCCGTCCATATTGCCGTCGAGTTAACGACGTTCGCCAAGCAGATGGGCTTCCGTACAATTGTGATTGATGCACGTGGCGCCTTTGCTACGCCGGAGCGCTTTGCGCACGCCGATGAACTCGTACATGCGTGGCCCGATGATGCGCTGAATGGACGATTACACCCGAATTGTGCGGTGGTTGTGCTGACGCACGACCCGAAGCTCGATGATCCGGCGTTGTTGGTGGCGTTGCCGAGTGCGGCGCGCTATGTGGGTGCGCTTGGCAGCAAAAAGACCCATGCGGCACGCGTTGAACGCCTGCGTGAGGCAGGTATACCTGATGACACAATCGCTCGTCTACATGCGCCGATTGGTATCCCAATTGGCGGTCGAACACCAGTTGAAATTGCCTTGAGTATCATGGCCGAGATTGTGGCGGTGCGCAACGGCAAACGTGGCCAGCTGAGGGGCGCATGAAGATTGTTGCTGCCGTTCTTGCTGCCGGGTTGTCGCGCCGCTTGGGGCGCCCCAAGCAATTGCTGGACTGGCATGGTATCCCACTGGTACGCCATAGCACGCAAATCATGTGTGACGCAGGCGTTGATCGTGTTGGGGTCATCATCGGTCATTCTGCAGCACATGTGCGTATGGCCTTGACCGGATTGACCGTAGATTTGACGATGAATCCCGATTTTGCGGATGGGCAAGGGAGTTCGGTGGCCTGTGCTGCACGGTGGGCCATCGAGCAAGAGGCCGATGCACTCGTCATCGGATTATGTGATCAGCCGTTGATCCGCGCCGCGCATGTGCAGCAGATTGTGGCGGCATGGAGCCTTTCGCAGCCGGCCGTGTTGGTGCCCCGTGTGCTCGAGCAGCCGACGAATCCTGTGGTGTGGAGCCGACCGTTGCTCGGTGAACTCAGTGGACTGATGGGTGAGCAGGGCGGGCGTCTGTTGTTCCAACGTGGTATTGCCACGCCAACGTGGTATGACATGCACGCTCCGGAGTTGCTTGAGGACATTGACAGTGAGGACGATTACCAGCGCTTATGCACCAAGTAACCCTGCCAACTATGAGCGCCGTCGGATGTGTATCTCGACATAATATTAGTGATGCAGCGGGTCGCAAAATTGTGGCCAAGGGGCGCGTATTGACAGCGGCGGATGTGGCACAGATTGTGGCACTCGGCATAGAGACTATCACGGTCGTACGTCTTGCAGATGATGACATTGACGAACACGCGGCTGCCGCTTTGGTGGCACAGCAGTGTGCCGGGCAACATACACGGGCGCGTGCGCCGCATCATGGTCGTGCCGACATCGAATCAACGATTGATGGTGTGCTAATAGTGGCGCTTGATGGACTATCACAATGGCATCGCATTGATGGCGTCACAATTGCCACGCGGCGCACCTACGGGGTTGTTCGACCGAGGCAGCGTATTGCCACAATTAAAGTCATCCCATTTGCTATTCCGGCTGCACAACTCGCCGTGTCAATCGCACCAATCCTGACGGTCGCGCCATTTGTGCGCACGCGTGTCGGAGTAGTAATCATTGGAGCACCTGCGACGCACGAGCGCTTGATTCGTACGCATCTTGCTGCATTGCAGGTGCGACTGACCTCCGTACAGGCACATGTTGTTGCCGTACAACGCGTTGTTGCCCACCATGAGGCTGTGTGTAGTGCGTTTGATGTACTACGGGCAGCTGTTGACATGATTGTGACGATTGGCGAGACCTCAATTATGGATCGTGATGATGTGATGCCGCAAGCGTTAGTCGCTGCTGGTGGTCACATCACGTGCTATGGTGCACCAGTAGAACCCGGGAATTTGTTGTTGCTTGGTGTGCTCGATTCGATGCCGGTCATGGGTGCTCCCGGGTGTATTCGTGGCGCGGCTACGAATGTGGTTGATCTGCTATTGCCACGCTTAGTGGCTGGGCTTGATGTGCATGCTGCCGATGTCTATGCGTTGGCCCATGGTGGCTTACTTGAGGAGGAATCATGACATTTGCTACCCCCATCAAACCCCACATCCTGGTCGTTGATGATGAGCCGGAGATGTGTAATATCTGCACGCGTGCCTTGCAAGTCCAGGGGTATCAAGTGACGGCAATTCACGAATCAAATAAGGCGCCGGATATGATTGCGCGTCAAGCGTATGACTTGTTGCTGACCGATTTGAAGATGCCAGGCATTGATGGGTTGCAGTTGGCAGCATTGGCCCGTCAACGCGATCCAACTGCGGCGATTGTGATGATGACGGCGTATGCCTCATACGATCACCTGCATCAGGCCATGCAAAGTGGCATCTCGGATTTTGTGTCGAAACCATTCGATTTGTCGCAGTTAGTCGTTGCGGTGGCGCAAGCATTGCATCGTCGGAGCGTCATTCGTGACAATGTGCGATTGCGTACGCTCGAGGCCTTGCGGATTGATAGTGAGGTGCTCTCCTCAACGCTCGATTATGCTGCACTTGTCCATTACGTGTTGAACCTTGCCATGCGCTGGAGTGAATGGGATGTAGCTGCGTTGTTGATTGGCGATGAAAAGCATCGGCTCGCATCAGTCACTCTTTCGAGTTCACAATGGCAACTCAATGTGGCAGGAATGTCCATGGCGCACCAGGTATTAAATGAGCGTACCTTGATGACCGCACAGACCCAAGGGTTTGAGGATGTCGACAAAACATCCACCATCACCACGATGATCGGCGTGCCAGTTGTATCAAATACGTTGCAGGGCGTGTTATTGATTGGGTGTACACAGCGCGAGCCGAACATTCCGAGTGTAAGTGAGTTAATGACGTTGTTAGCCAGTCAAAGTGCAGCAGCGCTACAGAACGCTGACTTGTACGGGCATGTTGAGGGGTTGTATCGTCGCCAACGCCAAATTGAGGCGATGAAAGATGAGTTTATTGCGATTGCGTCGCACGAACTTCGGACCCCATTAACTATGGTCATCGGCTATACCGATTTGTTGAAACGAGCACTCCCCACGGGCAATATAGGCGAACAAGCTCACGAGATTATGCAGAATGCGCTCCGCATGAAAGAAATCATCGAGCGCATGACCAGTCTGCAGCAGATAGGCCTCGACGACAAGTTGTCGTTTGAGCCGATTGATATGCAGTCATTGGTGAATGTGGTCGTCAGTAGTGTCGTTGAGCGCTATCCACATGTACGGATAAACACGACGATTGATTCACGTGAGGTAGGATTTGCCAGCGATGTGCGTTGGGTACGCGTCGTGCTCGCCCAACTGTTGATGAATGCAGCAACCCATACCACACAGGCGACGATTCATCTGAGTGCTCAAGTTTCGGATGCGAGTGCTTTGCCATTGCACATCGAATCAGCCTCACGCGTGTGGTTGACGTTGACGGTGAGCGATGGTGGCAAAGGCATCCCTACGCACGAGCAGATTAAAATCTTTGCCCCGTTTACGCAGATTGATAATTCGTTGACACGAGAGCGTGGTGGTGCCGGGTTGGGATTGGCACTCGTCCATGATATTGTGCAACAGCTCAAGGGGTATGTCTGGGTATCAAGTCATGCCGAAATTGGCAGTGTGTTCGTCGTCATGATTCCGGATATGACTGGGACAGTCTAGTGCATAAGGTATATGCATATCTGTAATCTAAAAAAGTTGCCCCTTGAATCCTTCTTGTGGTACTATCAAATATGGATGTATAGCGAGTTTAATGCCTGACCGTTGGTATTTTGACAGTCACGAGTTGAATCCGGTATACTACTTTGTGAAGGCGTTCATTAAGTCGGAGGGGCGTGTTACATGCGGATACGTAATGCCGTACTGGTGGCCCTCGCGATTGGCGCTGTGATGTACTTTGGCCTCGGTCTCGTATTCCCTCGTGAAGATTTGCACATCTCAGTGAAAGCTGAAGCATTGGTGTGTATCGGTGGCGAGATGGGATACCCGGGCGAATGTAAATCCGGCTTTCCGATCACGAATTCACTAGTAACAACAGTCATTGTTGATCTGTTGTTGATCCTGATGATTGTGTTTGGGGCGCGCAATGCCCAGATGGTGCCGCGCGGTTTCCAAAACTTCGTCGAGTTGGTTGTGGGGACGTTCTACGACTTTGCCGTAGGCGTCGACAAGAAGAACGTCGCCAAGTTCTTCCCCTTTGCAGCAACGGCGTTTCTGCTGATCATTCTGTCGAACTTCATCGGGCTCATGCCTGGTGCAGGGAGTATCGGGATGTGTCAGCCGTATGCCAAGGCAGCAGCTGAGGGTGGCGAGGCCGAGCATCATGCAGCCAACTACTATGCTGAAAGAGGCTGGCCGTTGACCTGTGAGCCTGGCGAGTTGTTGGTGCCGTTTTTGCGTGCGCCATCGGCTGACCTGAACATGACGTTGGCGCTTGGTTTGATCTCAGTGGTACTCATCCAGTACTTCGGTCTCAAGGCTTTGGGATGGGAGTATTTGGTGCGGTTCTTCAACTTCCGTGAAGGGCCAATGTTCACTGTAATCGGATTCATCGAATTGATTTCGGAGGTCATCCGTATCGTTTCGTTCGCCTTCCGTCTCTTCGGTAACATTTTCGCTGGTGAGGTTGTGTTGGTCGTATTGGCCCACCTCTTCCCGTACATGTTGCCGTTGCCGTTCTACGCATTCGAAGTCTTCGTGGCTGCGATGCAGGCGGTTATCTTCTCGGTGTTGACGTTGGTATTCATGTCGATGGCCACGCAGGCACACGGTGGTCATGATGATGCCGAACACGGGGCAGCTGCCCATTAGGATTTGTGGTTACTGGAATTTTGATGTAGTGAAATGCATGTAAGAGGAGAGTTGTCATGACCGACGAAGGACTTCGTTTTGTCGCTATGGCATTGGCCATCGGTTTGGGTGCTATCGGACCCGGTGCTGGTATCGGTGTCGTGTTTAGTGGTGCGTTGCAGGCCATGGGTCGTAATCCAGAGGCTGAGGGTATGCTCCGTACCTACATGTTCTTGGGCTTCGCCTTGGCTGAAGTGCCGTTCATTCTTTCATTGGTGTTCGGTCTGCTGATCGGCTTCAGCATTATCTAGTTGCGATGTACGTACGTATTTGACGGTTGACCGTCAGATGTATGCATCTACAAGGAGCGATGCTTTGGAAAAACTAGGCATAAATTGGGGCCTATTGATCGCGCAGATGTTCAACGTCATTTTCTTGGTGTGGATGTTGTCGCGCTTTCTCTTCAACCCCTTAATCAATCTCTTGTCAGAGCGCACTAAGCGCGTCGAAGAGAGTTTGCAAGAGGCAGATAAGGTCCGTGAGCAGATGGCTGCTCAGCGCAAAGAGAATGACGTTGAGTTGGCAAAGGCCCGTCAAGAGGCCGCCAGCGTAATGGCACAGGCTCAAGAGCGCGCTCGCGTCCAAGAGCAGGAGATTATCAATCAGGCCCGTGCTGAGGCTGAGCGCATCAAGGCTGATGCCCGTGCGAATGCCGAGCAAGAGTTGGACCGTTTGGCTGCCGAGTTCAAGAACCAGGCTGCCTCGTTGGTAACCGAGACGGCAGCCAAGGTACTTGGTGCTGAGCTCAAGGGCAATCATAAGCAGTTGATCGACGAGTCGTTGTCCCGTTTGGGTCGCAACAACTAGCGTTCGGAGCGTGGTGACTAGTGATTCTGCTAGCACCGAGCGAGGTATAACGTGACTACATCTGATGCACAGATGATTGCGCGCGCCATCCAAGAGGCGCTCAACGGTGCCACATTGAAGGCACTCAACGCCGCTGCTGAGGCAGTGCGCGGTGGGGCCACCAGTGTCGATGCCGTGAATGCCAAGATGGGTGCAGATGCGCCACGTGAGGTCCGCAACGCAGTAGCCGCACTTGCATCAAACTTGGGCGTCTTGCCCGCAGTGGCCAAGGCATTCGAGCAGGCAACCCAGCGCAGCACGCAGACACTTGATGCGAGCGTGACGAGTGCTGAGACGTTGAGTGATGCAGAGCAAGCAGCGGTTGTAGCAGACCTCCATGGGAAGTATGGCGAGGGGTTAGCGGTCAGCTTCGACGTAGACCAATCACTCATTGGTGGGTTGATTGTTCGCGTTGGCGATCAAGTTCTTGACAATAGTTTGCGCACGCGCCTGAGTGCCGTACAGCGCAGCATGTTGAACAGCTAATACCCGGAGCCGCCACTAAAGGAACGGCAGCAGACAGGGCAGAGATGATCCTGTCGCGACACAACGATTGAGGTGCCAGACTATGGCCGTAGCAGCAAACGAGATTTATCAGCGTCTGCTGAAAAGTATTCAAGAAGGTGCCGACGTCCGACCACGGATGATGAATGTCGGTACTGTGGTATCGGTCGGTGACGGTGTAGCCCGTATCAGCGGCCTCGAGCAAGTCATGGCATCGGAGCTCCTTGAGTTCCCGGTCAAGGCTGGTCGAAGCGAAGCAGTGTACGGCGTCGCCTTGAACCTTGAGCGCGATAGCGTCAGCGCAATCGTGCTTGGTGACTACCTCTCAATTGAAGAGGGTGACCAGGTCAATGCCACCGGTCGTATTATTTCGGTTCCAGTGGGTCAATCATTGGTCGGTCGCGTGGTAAACGCGCTCGGTCAAGCAGTTGACGGTAAGGGATCAATCACCAGCGAGAGCTTCCGCCCAGTTGAGCGTATTGCCCCTGGTGTCATGGACCGTCAGTCAGTGAACACCCCGGTGCAAACCGGTATTATCGCCATCGACTCGATGATTCCCATCGGTCGTGGTCAGCGTGAGTTGATTATCGGTGACCGCCAGACGGGTAAGACCGCTGTGGCGATTGACACCATCATCAACCAAAAGGGCAAGGGCCTTTACTGTATCTACGTCGCTATCGGTCAAAAGCGTGCCCAGGTTGCCCAGATTGTGGGTTACCTCGAGCGCTTCGGTGCGATGGAGTACACGACGGTTGTTGCCGCCACCGCCTCAGAGTCAGCGGCGTTGCAGTACATCGCACCGTACGCCGGTTGTGCCATCGGTGAAGAAGTCATGGAAAACGGCGTCACCATTAACGGTGAAGTGGTTCGCGATGCGTTGATCATCTATGATGACCTCTCAAAGCACGCCACTGCCTACCGTCAGGTGTCGTTGTTGCTCCGCCGCCCACCAGGCCGCGAAGCCTACCCCGGTGACGTTTTCTACTTGCACTCACGCTTGCTCGAGCGCGCTGCGCGTTTGAGCGAAGAGAAGGGCGGCGGTTCGTTGACGGCATTGCCCATCATCGAAACTCAAGCCAACGACGTGTCAGCGTACATCCCGACCAACGTGATTTCGATCACCGACGGTCAGATTTACCTCGAGTCAGACTTGTTTAACGCCGGTATTCGCCCAGCCTTGAACATCGGCCTCTCGGTGTCACGCGTCGGTAGCTCAGCCCAGACTCGCGCCATGCGCTCAGTCGCTGATCGCCTCAAGCTTGACCTCGCGCAGTTCCGCGATTTGGCTGCATTTGCCCAGTTCGCTTCGGACTTGGATGCTGCCACCCGCGCCCAAATTGATCGTGGTTCACGCCTGCAAGAGGTGCTCAAGCAACCCCAGTTCCAACCGATGCCGCTCGAAGAGCAGGTCATGGTCATCTTCGCTGCCACCAATGGGTTCATTGATGGTGTGCCAGTGGCCAAGGTTGGCGTATGGAAGGCTGATTTCTTGCAGTTCATGCGTACGGTACATCCTGAGGTCGGTAAGGCGATTTTCGAGAATCGTCTCGACCGCAAGTACCCATCACCTGACCTGCGTGCCAGCCTTGAGTCCGCCATCAAAGAGTTCAACCAGACGAGTAACTACAGCGAGTAGGTCGTAGCATGGGGAGGTGCGCAATCACCTCCCCGGCGTAACACGGAAGAGGGAAACGGTGCCAAGTACACGTGAAATCCGACGACGCATTCGATCCGTCCGCAACCTGGCGCAAATTACTCGCGCCATGGAGATGGTCTCGGCTTCGAAGATGCGTCGTGCCCAACGCAACGTGCTTGCCACGCGGCCGTATGCCGACCGACTCCGCGATGTGATGAGTAGCCTGATGGCACGCACCTCCGGTGCGCGCAAAGGCACACTCCTCGAGATCCGCCCCGAGGTCAAGACAGTCGGTGTGATTGTCATTACGCCTGACCGTGGTTTGGCCGGGAGCTTGGTTGCCAATATTTTGCGTCGTACCGCACGGTTTGTGCTTGACGAGCGCGAAAAAGGCCGCCAGGTCAAGGTCCTTGCAATTGGCAAGAAGGGTCGTGATTTCTTGAGTCGTAGTGGTCAAGACTTGCTGGCCGAAGTGACCAAGCTTGGTGACTATCCAAAGCTCGCCGATGTCCTCGGCGTGTCAACGAACGTCATCGAAGGCTTTTTGAAGGGCGAGTTTGACGAAGCCTATATCATCTACAGTCAGTTTGTCAATACATTGGTACAGCGCCCTGCAGTGCGTCGCATTTTGCCGGTTGAAGCCGAACAAAATGCAACTCCTGCCAAAGGCAGTGACTTCAACTACGAGCCCGACCAGGATGTCGTGTTGAATGATCTCTTGCCTCGCTTTGCCGAGGTGCAGATTTACCAGGCCGTGTTGGAGTCGATTGCCAGCGAGCATAGCGCCCGCATGGTGGCGATGCGTAACGCAACCGATAACGCCAAGGATTTGCGCCGCGAGTTGACGCTGACGTATAACAAGACTCGTCAAGCCAATATCACCAAGGAAGTCTCTGAGATTGCCTCGGGTGCGGCAGCCCTTGCGGATAGTTGATGTCTGCGTGTGGTGATGCCACACGATACGTGCTGGAGGAAGGCAATATGGCTCGAGTGACAGGGGAGATCACCGAGATCATTGGCGTGGTAGTCAACGCCAAGTTCCCGGAGAACCAAACTCCTAGTATTTACAACGCTATCGAAATCCCGATGTCAGACGGCACGACGTTGGTCGCCGAGGTGCAACAGCACTTGGGGAACGGCTATGTCAAAGCGGTCGCGATGGGTACCACCGATGGCCTTAAGCGTGGCGTACCGGTAACCGATACCGGCCGTGCTATCGCTGTTCCAGTCGGCCCAATCACGCTTGGTCGCGTGTTCAATGTAACCGGCGACCCAATCGATGGCGAGGCTGCAGTTGAGGCTGGCGTTGAGCGCCGCCCAATTCACCAACGCCCACCGTTGCTCGAAGAGCAGTCAACCACGGCCCAGGTGTTCGAGACCGGCATTAAGGTTATTGACCTGATTGCTCCGTTCACCCGCGGTGGTAAGACCGGTATCTTCGGTGGTGCCGGTGTAGGCAAGACCGTCGTCATTCAAGAGCTCATCGCCAACATCGCCAAAGAACAGTCGGGTTACTCCGTGTTCGCCGGCGTGGGCGAGCGCTCACGTGAGGGTAATGACCTCATTCACGAAATGAAAGACGCTCGCATCGACGACAACACCACCGTGTTCGACAAGACCGTGATGGTGTTCGGCCAGATGAATGAGCCACCGGGTGCTCGCTTGCGCGTCGCCTTGACGGCGTTGACGATGGCTGAGTACTTCCGCGACGAAGGCCGCGACGTACTTATCTTCATTGACAACATCTTCCGTTTCGTGCAGGCCGGTTCAGAGGTGTCAGCACTTCTTGGCCGTATGCCGTCACAGGTAGGCTATCAGCCAACACTTGGTACCGAGATGGGTGAGCTCCAGGAGCGCATCACCTCGACCAATAAGGGCTCGATTACCTCGATGCAGGCTGTATACGTGCCAGCCGACGACTACACCGACCCAGCCCCAGCCACCACCTTTGCGCACCTTGACGCGACCATCTCGCTCGAGCGTAGCATTGCGGCGAAGGGCATTTACCCGGCTGTGGACCCATTGGCGTCAACCAGCCGCATTCTTGACCCCAATATCGTCGGCGAAGAGCACTATCGTGTGGCTCGCCAAGTGCAGATTGTGTTGCAGCGCTACAAAGACCTGCAAGACATCATCGCCATCTTGGGTGTCGAAGAATTGTCAGACGAAGACAAACTCACGGTGTCGCGCGCCCGTAAGATTGAGCGCTTCTTCTCACAGCCGTTCACGGTGGCCCAACAGTTCACCGGTCGTGCTGGTAAGTACGTGCCAATCGCCGACACGGTGCGCAGCTTTGCTCGCCTCTTGGCCGGTGAAGTCGACCATGTTCCTGAGCAGTTCTTCTTCTTGCAAGGTTCGCTGGACGAAGTTATCACTGCCTTCGAGGCCAGTAAGTAAGCCCGCTCCGCGCACCCGTAGGCCTCGTCTTGCGGGTGCGTGTAGTCTGATGGAGGTGCCGAGATGCCATTACATCTCGAAATCGTCACCGCGGAGCGCTTGGTTCTCTCGGATGATGTCGATCAAGTGAATGCGCCAACCAAAGATGGTCGCGTCGGTATTCTGCCTCGTCACATGCCGTTGTTGACGGTATTGACCGAAGGTGAACTGAGTATCATCAAAGGTGGGCAACGCACCGAATTCGCCGTGTACGGTGGATTTATGGAGGTGTTGCCAGATCGCGTGACGATTCTGGCGGATGCATGTGATCGCTCAGATGAAATCGACCTCGAGCGTGCTGAAGAAGCGCGTAAACGTGCCGAAGAGCGCATCGCTCAGCGTAAGTCTGATCAAGAAATGGCGTTGGCAGAGGCTGACTTGCGTCGTGCATTGCTCCAAATCAAAATGGCCAAAGCACGCCGTGGTATCCAAGCATAACGCATGTGTCACACGCTGTGACATACCACACAACGAGGTGAGCATTGCTCACCTCGTTGTGTGTACTATTTGGCGAAATACGTGTGACGCCGTAATGTTCGATGAATTCCATATGGTACAATAGTATTGATTGATGGACGTGTAGTAGGGGCGAAAAGGCTATGGCCCGTAAAATCGGAATAGACCTCGGTACAGCAAACGTCTTAGTGTACGTGCGTAACCGTGGTGTGGTCATGTCTGAACCATCGGTGGTGGCAATATCAACCAAAGATAATCGTATCAAAGCGGTGGGTTCAGACGCGTTAGCCATGCTAGGCCGTGAACCAGAAAGCATTGAAGTTGTTCGCCCTATGCGCAACGGCGTAATCGCCGATTACGATATCACGGAGGCGATGCTCAAACACTATATTGGCAAAGTGGTTGGACGATTCAGTTTGAGTAAACCGGATGTCATGATTAGCATTCCGGCCGGGATTACATCAGTTGAAATGCGCGCAGTCCGTGAGGCAGCCTTGTCCGCTGGCGCACGCCGTGCATACCTCATCCGTGAACCACTCGCTGCTGCTATTGGTGCCAATATTCCAATCGCCAAACCGTCAGGGAATATGATTATCGACATTGGTGGTGGCACCACAGAAGTCGCGGTTATCTCGCTCAATGACATTGTCACGTGGAGCTCTGTGCGCGTCGGCGGGAACCGCTTTGACGATGCGATTATGCAATACATCAAACGCAAATATAGCTTGCTTATCGGTGAGCGTATGGCCGAAAGCGTCAAAATTGAAATTGGCTCAGCTGTTGCCATGAGCCGACCGCTCCAAATGCAAGTGCGTGGCCGCGATCAAGTGGCCGGGTTACCCAAAACCATCGAAGTCAATTCGACAGAAATCACTGAGGCTATCCAAGAACCACTCGAACAGGTCGTTAATGCGGTGCGTCGCGTGTTGGCTGATACCCCACCAGCCCTCGCCGAAGACCTGATTGACAAAGGCATGGTCATGACAGGTGGTGGATCAATGCTCCGTGGTATCAACGACCTGTTGACCGAATTTACGGGAGTTCCTTGTTATGTGACCGACCAGCCGGCGAACTGCGTCGCCATCGGCACTGGCATGGCACTTGAGTACCTTGAGGTCTTGCATGACAGCCTTTCTGGCGATGAATTGAATTAGCAGGCATGGAACAACGACTTAATCCACCGAAGCATGGGCTGGTTCTTGAGATTGGAAGCGGCGATAACCCGAATCCGCGTGCAGATATCCTCGTCGATAAATTCCTTTTTGATAATACCGAGCGTGGTGGCAATATCGTCATTGACCGACCGATGGTCGTGGCTGACGCCCACCATTTGCCGTTCAAAGATGGTGCGTTTGCCTATACAATCTGCTCCCATATTCTTGAACACATGGACGACCCCATACAGTTTGCCAGCGAGTTGACCCGTGTCTCACATGCCGGCTACATCCAAAGCCCGGCCGAGATTGCCGAGCGCATGTTCCATTGGTCGTTTCATCGCTGGTACGTCAACTTGGTGGACGATACCTTGGTGCTCCACCCGCGCGAACCCGTAGAGCCGTTCGGCGAGTTTTTTGATTATTTGTATGCCTATAATCCAGCCTACTACTTGTTTCAACGAAGTATGCCCCATCTCTTTTGGGTCGAGAAAGAATGGCACGGCACGCTCAAGGTAGAGGTGCGCGACACATCGCCACTCCAACTGAATGATCCCGAAACACTCAAAACGCTGGTAGCTCCTCGGGTCGGTACCGTGCGCTTGATTGTGATGTTGATTGCAAGTAGCCTGGCCCGCAAGATTCCAGCAACATGGCGAAATACGATTCGTCGTTGGTTACGCCGCAGTTATCTCTAATTGGTCATTGATGCACGTTCATCTAATTAAACCGCACAAACACACTACCATCAGTTATGTGGCCACTCCATTGATTGTGCAGCCGACATATGCCTGCGTGCGTGCACGTTGGACACGTCCGGCAATCGACTTGGGGTACATGCAGTTTGCGCCGGGTGATATCCTCGATGAACATTTTTATGCCGATCAGTGGTATTGCGTATTTGCCGTGTATCGGGCTGATGGGCAAT
>VGPG01000023.1 GCA_016875555.1 Chloroflexota bacterium
GTTTTTGGTACGGCGTGACAGAATCTGCACGACGCGGTCAATCTCGCGGCTACGACCGATGACCGGGTCGAGCCGTCCACTTTCGGCAAGTTCGGTCAGATCGGTGCCGAGTGCATCAAGATAGGGAGTTTTGCCTTGACGGGCACTGCCACTACTGCTGCTGGACCCACTGCTGGACCCACTGCTTGATGCGCTCGAACTCGAGGAGGCACTACCGCTCTGACCGGTCCGTTCGGGGAGTGGGGTCGAGCTGCCGGTGCCAGTACCGCCCGATGGTGCAGTGCCGGTACCACCTTGACGAATGACGCGCATCACGTTGGTTTTGATTTGTTCGAGTGAGACGCCGAGCATATCGAGTACGCCGGTAGCTACACCTTCACGAATGGTAATTAACCCAAGGAGGAGGTGCTCAGGTCCGACGTAGTTGTGACCGAGCCGTTTGGCCTCTTCCATGGCGAGTTGAATGACACGTTTGGCACGAGCGGAGAGCTCTTTGTCAGCGCGTGATTCACCCTCACCGATACCGACGATGAACTCGACGGAATGGCGAGTCTGCGCCAATTGGACACCGAGATCCTCAAGCACACGAGCAGCAACGCCTTCACCCTCGCGAATCAGCCCCAGCAAAATGTGCTCGGTGCCGATGTAGGCATGGTTAAAGGACTTCGCCTCTTCGTTGGCATATTGCAATACCTGCTTGGCGCGTTTGGTAAATTTATCAAATCCACCTGACATATCGTGCTCCCATAACTGCTTATTGGTATGAGCAGTTGCTATGATGCATCTGAATCAGCTGATGGTTCAGCGGCATCGGGGGTAATATTGAGACTCAAGCCGATGCGACGGCGACTCGGCTCAATGCGAACAATCCGGACAGTCACAGGCTCACCTTCGTGCACCCGTTGCAGGGCATCACCTTTGAGCTCAGAAATATGGATGAGTCCTTCGATGCCCTCAGCGAGCTTCACGAATGCGCCGTACTGGGTCATCTGGGTGACGGGTTTTGTGATGATTTGATTGACTTGGAACAACTCAGTGACGTTGCCCCATGGTTCTGTTTGGGTGCGCTTGATGGAGAGCGCAATGCGTCGTTGATCTGCATCGATGCTCAAGACCACCACCTGCGTGCGATCGCCGACCTTGAAGGCATCGCTCGGATGACGTACGCGGCTCCACGAGAGTTCGGAGAGGTGCACCAGCCCATCGGCACCGCCGATATCGACGAAGACGCCGAAATCGCAGACCGATGTGACCACACCTTCGCGGATGTCGTTCACGGTGATTTCGCTGAGGAGCGCGCCCTTGCGTTGATCGCGTGATTCGGCATTTGCTTGGCGCTCTGACAAGATGAGCCGATTGCGTTGCCGACTCATTTCGACGATTTTGAGACGGACCGTGTTACCGACCATGCGGGCCATTTCAGCTTGTTTTTGGGCTTCGTTGCCACGCCCAACACCACTGACTTGTGATGTGGGGATGAAGCCACGAACGCCGTCGAGATTGACCAGCAGACCGCCCTTGTTGTAGTTGACGACCATTGCTTCAATGATGCCGGCTTCATCGGCAATCTGTTGAAGACGGCGCCAGCTCCGCTCTTGGCGGGCACGATCAAGAGACAACGAAATACGGCCTTGGTCGTCTTCGGGTTGGAGGACGAATACCAAGACTTGTGCGCCGACCACGAGGGCAGTGCGTTCGTCGTCGGTGAGGGTTTGCATGTCACGTGCAGCAACAACTCCCTCGGATTTGGCGCCGATATCGACCACCAGTTCGTCACGGCCAACATGCAGAATCGTGCCGTCAAACGTGTCGCCGTATTTCAGTACTTTGAGAGCACCACCCTGGCTTGCCAGTAACATCTCAAAAAACTCAGGGCTGTGTGGGTCAGCTGCGGGGGTCACTGCGCTGACTCCGGCGTGTGGCTCTTCCATAATCTTCCTCTTTAGCTGAGGTGAAGTGCACCGGATTTGTGAATATTCACTTGCTAAATTATACGGAATTTAGCGTGAAAAGGCAAGATAAATGATAGGTGAGGAGAATGAGACATATTGGGCATTGAGATAAGGTTGTTTTGTGCTGTGCAAATGGAGTAGTACAGCGAGCAAGGCATATGGAACGCCGTTGAAATCACGAACCGTGGCTGTGGGCGTTGTCGTGCTCATCCATGGCACAAAGGAAGTCATGGTGTGGGGGTATGGCATGGGCACTGGTGCGATTGGT
The DNA here is from genome assembly GCA_016875555.1 of Chloroflexota bacterium. Taxonomy (GTDB): domain Bacteria; phylum Chloroflexota; class Chloroflexia; order Chloroflexales; family Roseiflexaceae; genus UBA965. The sequence continues at coordinate 2,221 of VGPG01000023.1, forward strand.
TTTGGGTTAGCGTAGGAGATTATAGAGCCACAAAATCGTCCACGTTGCAGTAAATGGGCCTTTCTGCTATACTAGCGCCCGATATTTGCCCATACCATACTGACCATTGGTCGTATCTAGTGAGGAGAGTCGAGGAGTGGAACCGCCGTCTACGATTGTCGCCCATTTAGCTCCGGATCTTGATTGTATTGCGGCAATCTGGATTTTTATGCGGTTTGGTGGTGCTCAAGATGTTACGTTACGTTTTGTGCCGGCCGGTGCTACACTCGACAACTTGCCAGCGGATAGTGATCCGAGTGTGGTGCATGTTGACACAGGGCATGGGCGATTTGATCATCATCAACGCCATGTCAGCACGTTGAGTGCTGCTGAGTTGGTGCGTCGCAGTATCGTATCGCACGATGTTGCGTTAGAGCGCATGGTGCGACAGGTGACAATCATCGACAACGGCTTGCCGAGCGAGCGATCGGGATGTGATCTCGGGATGTTGGCTGATTCATTCAACATCTTGTACGAAGATAATCCAGAGCGGGTTGTCGAGTTGATGTTACCGGCACTTGATGCATGGTATGCGCACGAGGTACGCCAGACGCACATGGCACACGCATTTGCGGAGCGCATTGAGTTTCATACGCCATGGGGGCGTGGTATTGCCGTCGAGAGTCCATACGGTGGGTCGTCGATGATGGCATATCGAGCTGGTGCAGTGCTTTCGATGTATCGTCATAGCGGGCATGGGTGGATGGGCATTGCGGCACAGGCGCGGTCAAATGTGGATTTGCGCCCGTTGGCTGACAAACTTGCGGTCATTGATGCGAATGCGGATTGGTATTTGCATCCGAGTCATCGTTTGTTGTTGTGTGGGACTGCCAAAGCCCCAGCCAAGCGGATATCGCGATTGAGTTTGCGCGAGTTAATCGAGGTTATTGAGTTATTGTAGTGCGGTACGTCAAACGCCAATGATGTCGTTTGTTCATCCAATAGATGGTTCGTTCGGTTTTGCGTTTGTTCGCTAGAGGAGCCACAATGCCAACACGTCGTGGCACCGCCAAGGCAGAGAAGTCTGCCCAACAATCGGTGAGGAGCACAATGACAAGTACGCCATTTTCGCGGGCTCGTGAGCAGCTCGGTGCAGATCAGATGGTCGAGTTGTATCGCCAGATGATGCTGATTCGACGCTTTGAAGAGAAGTGTCAAGAGATGTACACGCGCTCCAAAATCGGTGGATTCTTGCACCTGTATGTCGGTGAAGAGGCCACTGGTGTGGGTGCCATCTCGAATTTGCAGCCACAGGACCACATTTTTACCCATTATCGTGACCATGGTCATGCGATTGCTCGTGGCCTCGACATCAATCCATTGATGGCGGAGTTATTTGGTAAGGACACCGGTTGTTCACGCGGCATGGGTGGTTCAATGCACTTTGCCGACCACACGAAGAACTTCTGGGGTGGGTATGCCATTGTCGGTAGTCACTTGTTGTTGGGCGTCGGTGTGGCGTTAGCCTGTCAGATGCAAAAGACCAACGGCGTAGTGATGGTGTTCTTCGGTGACGGTGCCACCAATGGTGGTGAGTTTTATGAGTCGTTGAATTTTGCGCAGTTGTGGAAGTTGCCGGTTGTTTTCGTATGTGAAAATAACTTGTACGCCATGGGAACACCGCTTGAAGTACACTCATCAGTGACGGAGATTTATCGCAAGGCCCATGCATTTGACATGAAGTCACAGCGTATCGACGGCAATGATGTGTTGTCCGTGCGTGAAGAAATTGGCGCCGCCGTTGAGTATGCACGTTCGGGTCAAGGCCCTGTGCTCATCGAGGCGATGACCTACCGCTTCCGCGGTCACTCAGCCCAAGACACGCAAAAGTACCGTAGCAAAGAGGACGTCGAGAAGCGACGTAGTCAGGACCCCGTCGAAATCTACCGCCGTGAGTTGGTTGATGGCGGTGTGGCAACGGCTGCAGCCTTGGACGCCCTCGATGCCCAAATTGATGAGCAGGTGGAAGAGTCCGTTCGTTTTGCTGACGAAAGCCCCGTACCAGGCAACGAGTGGTTGACTGATCGCGGGATTTATGCGGCCCCGCTCGAGACCGCTACGGTAGACCCTGACATCATCTAATTATGCATGCCACATACGATGCAATCACATCGATGTGAAGGAGATAATCGATGCCCGTTCTAACTGTACGTGAAGCCCTCCAGCAAGCCCTCCACGAGGCCATGCAGGATGAGCGAGTCTTTATCATCGGTGAAGATATCGGTCATTACGGTAGCACCTACGGCGTAACTGCTGGTTTTTTGGAGAAGTATGGCCCAGAGCGCATTCGTGACGCCCCCATCGCCGAAGCTGGCATTTTGGGGTTGGCCACTGGTGCCGCCATGGCTGGGATGCGCCCAATTGCCGAAATCATGTCGGTCAACTTCTCGTTGCTCGCTCTCGACCAAATCATCAACCATGCGGCGAAGATCTACAGCATGTTTGGCGGTAAATTCTCAGTGCCACTCGTGATGCGTACAACCAATGGTTGGACGCAACTCTCGGCGACGCACTCACAGTCGTTCGACGCCATTTATGCACATATTCCGGGACTTAAGGTGGTTGCACCTGCGACGCCGGCCGACATGAAAGGCATGTTCCGGGCTGCCATGGCCGATCCCGATCCGGTCATCTTCATCGAGCACACCTTGATGTATGGTGTTAAGGGTGAGGTGCCTGAGGGTGATTATGTGGTGCCGATTGGCAAGTCAACCTTGGCACGCGAAGGCAAGCATATCACGGTGGTGACCTATTCACGCATGGTGCACTTGACCCTACAGGCTGCGGAGACACTGGCCAAAGAGGGCATTGAGGTCGAGGTTGTTGATTTGCGCACATTGCGCCCGCTTGATATGAGTGTGGCGCTTGAGAGCTTCAAGAAGACCAATCGTGCGGTGGTCGTTACCGAGGATTGGCAGTCATACGGCACGTCAGCCGAAATTGCCACACGCTTGTATGAGCATGGATTTGATTATCTTGATGCCCCCATCCAACGCGTCAATTTCCGTGAAGTTCCGATGCCATATGCAAAGAACCTTGAACAACAAGTGGTGGTAACGCCCGAGCGCATTGTGGCTGCCATCAAGAAAGTCTTGAACCGTAGCTAAGTGCTGTTAATCGGAAGGGAAGAACCATGGCCGATATTACCATGCCGAAGATGGGCTTCGACATGACCGAGGGGTTGATTGTGCGCTGGCTCAAAAAGATCGGCGACCATGTCAACAAAGGCGAAGCCATCGCTGAGATTGAAACCGACAAGGTGACAATCGAAATCGAGTCATTTGTCAGCGGTACCATCAGTGAGATTCTTGCCCCGGAGGGTTCACGCACGCCGGTTGGCGGAGTGATTGCCCGTACCGGAGATGGAGCGACAGCAACGGCGCCAGTAGCGGCACCAGTGGCTGCCGCACCAGTTGTGGCTGCAGCCCCCGTGGCTGTTGCGGCGGCGACACCTGCACCAGTGGCAGGCGTGGGCGCAGCAGATGGTGTTAAGGCGTCGCCGATTGCAAAGCGGATGGCGCGTGAGCACGGGGTGAACTTGGCGACGGTAGCCGGTAGCGGCCCTGGTGGACGTATTGTGCGCGATGATGTGGCGGCAGCTATTGCCGGCAATCCAACAGCCCCCGTTGTGGCCCCAGTGGCCCCAGTGGCACCGGTAGCCCCAGTGGCACCGGTAGCCCCAGTGGCACCGGTAGCACCGGTGGCACCGGTACCCAGTGCGGCACCGGGTAGCACCATTGTGCCATTGAGCAACATGCGACGCACGATTACGCGTCGTCTAGGGCAGAGCTGGCAACAGGCACCACACTTCTACATCACCATGGATGTGGATATGGGTGCGGCGCTTGAAATGCGTAAGCGTATCAATGCACCACTGGCCAAGGAACAGCAGATCTCAATCAATGACATGATTGTCAAGGCGTGTGGTGTGGCACTCGCCCAATATCCGAACTTGAATGCGTCATTTGTTGAAGAGGGCATCCAACTCAACCCGAATGTCAATGTGTCGATTGCGGTGGCACTCGACACAGGTCTGGTAGCCCCGGTGATTACCAACGCGGATAGCCGCACGTTGGGTGGGGTGGCACGTGAGTCGAAGCGCTTGATCGGGTTGGCGCGTGAGGGCAAATTGGGAGCCGAGAACTTGTCAGGTGGGACATTCACCGTGAGCAACCTGGGCATGTACGGGGTTACCGAGTTCGACGCCATCATCACGCCACCACAGTGTGCGATTTTGGCGGTAGGTGCGGTACGTCGTGTGCCTGTCTTTAAGGGTGATAGTGACGAAGTCGTTGCTGCCAATATCTGTTCGATTACCATCTCAGCCGATCATCGGATTACCGATGGTGCTGAGGCGGCCCGATTTGTGGCGGAGATTAAGCGTCTGCTTGAGGATCCGTTGGCGATGCTGGTCTAACGGTCGTGTATATACGACAACAAACGCGGAGCAGTCAACTGACTGCTCCGCGTTTGTTAGTGCGGTTATTTGGCTTGTTCGTCAATATGGCGAACGATGTCGCTCATTGACAGGATGCCGGTTGGCCAGACGCGACCGTCGTTGCGCTCTTCGACGACGACGAGGCGATGGACGTGATTGCGGTTGAGCAACCGAATGGCACGGTCAAGCTCCATGTCGGGCATGCAGGTAATGACGCTACGAGTCATGATTTGACTGACTGGCCCATGCATGACTTGATCGTACGAGGCGCCATCTTGCCAGGCTTTCAATAAATCAGTTTGCGACAAGATGCCGGCCAAATGACCAGGGCCATCAGTGACGACGACGGCATGGATGCGATAGCTTTTGATGAGTGCCAATGCATCGGCAACGAGTGTTTCGCTTGGACACGAGATGACGCCAACGTGCATGGCATCACGGACGAACTGTTTGGACACGAGAGACCTCCTTTGGTGGCAACGAAATGCTGACACACATCGTGCTTCTGACTTATAATACGTAGCATGTGGCAATAACGATGTATACATTTTGTGATGATAGATGAGGAGTCGGAGTCAATGACTGATGCACAACCACGGATGCAGGCGGAGCAAGTTACGGTGGATTGGTTACGCACCATCAAGTACACCATTGTGCCTTCATCACGACCAACGACCATCGATGGGGTGTACGTCAAAGATTTGCGCACACATCTTGACGGTCGAGGTGATGTAATCGAGTTGTGGAGTCGCCCGTGGATTGACCAAGAGGGATTGGTGATGCCGGCGCACGTCTACCAGAGTGCAACCGACTACGGAGTGACCAAGTGTTGGCACCTCCACAACGTGCACACCGATCAATTCACGGTGACCCGGGGCAAGTTACAAGTCGTGCTGGTTGATATTCGCCCGTGGTCGCCGACCTTTGGGCATGTCAATTCCATTATTTTGGGCACGGCACGTCCCAAACTCATCAAGATTCCGCCGATGGTGATGCACGGGTGGAAGGCGCTGACCATGCCCGAGGTGATTGTGGTGAATTTGCAGTCACATGTGTATGATGCAGCAGACGAGTTTAAGTTCCCGTGGGATTGTGTCTTGCGTGAGACGTGGGAGCCGATTAACGGCTAGGCGAGCTCGATGGCGTTGGGGATGTGTGCAATGTCATCGGTTGCAACGACGACGACATCAATGCGCCAATCGACATTATCGAGTTGATGCGTCAACAAGTAGCGGTGTGCAGCGTGAATGAGGCGACGAATTTTGCGTTGATTCACCGATTCGATGGCAGTTGCGTGACCACGCTGGCGGTAGCGCACCTCCACAAAAACCCAGGTGTGGTTGAGTGTTGTGACTAAATCGAGTTCACCTTCGCGACAGTGCCAGTTGCGTTCGACAATCACAAAGCCGCGACGTTGCAAAAACGTCGCGGCTTGTTGTTCGCCATCGAGGCCACGTTGGCGTGCCGATGCCATTAGGGGTAAATCCCGCGCACGCGATAGGCGTCAGCAGTGCGGTCAACGGCCAGCAAGTAGGCGGCAGTCCGCAGGGTGGTGCGGCGTGATTGTGCCATCTGGTGGACCGTTTCGAACGCGTTGACCATGATGCGTTCGAGTTGGGCGTTGACCTCACGCTCTGTCCAGAAGAACTCTTGCAAGCCTTGCACCCACTCGAAGTAGCTGACGGTGACGCCGCCGGCGTTGGCAAGAATATCGGGGATGACCAGGACACCTCGGTCGAAGAGAATGGTATCGGCATCTGGTGTTGTTGGACCGTTGGCGGCTTCGATGATGATGCGCGCCTTGATGCGATCGGCGTTGCGGATGGTGATTTGATTCTCGATAGCAGCCGGAATCAAGATGTCACAGGGCAACTCAAGCAATTCGGCATTGCTGATTTCGTCGCCACCTGGAGAGCCGGCCACGGTACCGGTCTTTTCGTAGTGGGCTTGGAGTACGCGTAAATCAATACCCTTGGGGTTGTATACGCCACCGCCACGGTCGGCAACACCGACGATTTTGGCGCCCATGTCTTCGAGCAACATGGCCGATGTACCACCGACGTTCCCGTAGCCTTGAATGACGACTTTGGCGCCGGCGATGCTGATGTTAGCTTGTTCACACGCCTCACGCAGGACATAGACGAGCCCACGGGCGGTGGCCTCACGGCGCCCATGTGAGCCACCAATGTTGATGGGTTTGCCGGTGACAACGGCGGGCGAGGTATGTCCGATGTGCATCGAGTAGGTGTCCATGATCCAGGCCATGATTTGCGCGTTAGTGCCGATATCTGGGGCTGGGATGTCTTTGTCGGGGCCAATCATGAAGCTAATCTCGGTGGCGTAGCGACGAGTGAGGCGCTCAACTTCACCGAGTGAAAGTTTGGCAGGATCAACGACGACGGCCCCTTTGGCACCGCCATAGGGGATATTCACGACGGCACACTTCCACGACATGAGCATGGCTAACGCGCGTACTTCATCAATGTCGGTGTCTGGATGGTAGCGGATACCGCCTTTGGCAGGACCGCGCGTCAAATTATGTTGAATTCGATAGCCGGTGAACATTTCGACGCGACCATCATCCATTTTGACGGGGAAGTTGACGGTAAATTCGCGATGGGGGACGCGCAATAATTTGCGGTAACCATGATCGAGATTGAGAATGTCTGCAGCAATATCAAATTGGCGCTGCGCATTTCGATAGGCATTCTCGGCATGAACGGAACTCATAAGTAACTCCTCTTTGAGCAACAGTGTCAACGATAACACCATCGCTAGTATAGCACTGTGTTATCAACCGTGCTACTGAATCCGACTTCGTAGTTGTGCGAGCAATCCATAGACGGCTCGATCTAGTGTGCCCAAGAGATGCGCACTGATGAAGATGCTCACGACTGCTACAAAGGCCATCAACAGTGCGGGCAATCCGATCATCTGTGCTCCCCAGCAGATGGCGGTGATAGCAGTCGTCACGATGCCACTGGTGAGCACAACTTTCAAGGGAGGGGTTAACTGAATGCGTACTAAGGTGGGCCACAACGCTCCAATTAAAGCAACCTCGGTGATGATGGTCATACCGGCCGCAGCGTACCCGCCAAAGAGCGGTATGAGGATGAGATTGCCACTCAAATTGACGCCAGTGCCAATCGCAAACGCCCACGTAATGGCTCGTTGTTGTTTGGTGGCAATCAGGGCGTATTGAACGACACCTGTGGCATACGAAAGGGGGAGATACCAGATGAGCACGCGGAGTAACCCGGCTGCGTCAGGTAAATACTGCGTGCCACCGAGCACCCAGATCAAATCATCGGCCATGATGGTTACTACGGCTACGCCCATCCACGCAACCCATTGCAGTACCACGATGGCGCGTGTGACCAGTGGTGCCAATGTGTCGGGTTCATGGACGGCACGTTGTGCCAACAACGGAAATAACGCACCTACCACGTAGGGTGGGATGATTTGGGTTAATGAGATGACTTTGTAGGCGGCGTCGTAGAGCCCGAGTGCGGCGTCACCCGCAATTGATCGGAGTAGAATTGCGTCAAAGCGAAAAAAGACCGTCAAGAGGAGACTATTGAGCAAGAGCGGAAATGCCTCGCGCCAGAGTCGTTGCATGAATGGCCAATCCCAGACTGGTCCAGCGGAAAACAAATAGATGCGCTGGAACCACCACAAGAGCCCGGCGTTGAGGAGTGTGGCGCCGAGTGCAACCGCCCCCATGGCGATGATACGTGATTCGTTGTCGTCGAGTGTCCATACCAGCATCATGCCGATAATGGTGCGCAGTATGCTGGTGCACACGATCACCAATGCGGGAATCTCCATGCGCTGTGCTGCTTGGAAGGAGGCACTTGCAGCTGCGGCAGTGCCGGCAGGCCACAAATGCAGGAGCAACAAGACAAGGGCGATGGTTGTGCCACTGCTGAGTGGCGGCATGACCCCCTGGAGCAACCACAACCCAATCAGCGTGAGCGGTGTAACAACGGCAGCCATGAGCCATCGCATCGTGAGACCGATGCCAAATAGACGACTGGCCTGTTGAGGATTTGCGGCCGCCTCGCGTACGGCCAAATCGTTGAGGCCCCAGTTAATTATTGTGACGAGGTACATGCTGGTGATGAGTGCCACAAAACTCCAGGCACCACTGGCTGTGGGGCCAAGGGCGCGCAACGTGACTGCGGCAAAGCCGAGATCAAGGATGCGCCCAAACAGATTTGCGGCAATGGGAATGCTGCTGTTCTTGATGAAGCGCGTCATTGTTGAGATGTCGTGCTCTTGCCACCACCGTTGCCACCACCAAATGATGACACCGAGAATGGGGATGCTGACAACGATGGCAACCACAAACAGATTGGTGGTACTCACGATAGAAAATCCTTTGGCATCTGACACTACCGCTTATGGGTGAGGGATGCGGATTAGCGATAGTGGATGGGTGAGCGTCATGTAGATATCTCCATCGATGTCTTCGTGCAACAGTCGTTCGTTCCCGATACGCCGTTGTGCCATACTGCGTCGTGCGGCATGTGTGGGACGCATACCATCACTATAAAGCACAAATGCGACTTTTGCATGCTGATGCACTGCGAGCGGTGGTTCGATGCGCCAAGGATAGATGAGTCCGGTCACCAGAGATGGTGTGGGCGGCACGACCGATTCGAGACCGTTGTGTGCCACGAGGAGCTGGCCAGCTGACCAGATGACCCAGAGTGAGTGATTGCCGGCCACGTGAATGGTGATGTCGTCTATGTGCCAGCGGTCTGTGGTGGTAGCGAAGGTGCAGGTGACTGCCCGGTGGGCACACAAATGATGGCCATCTGCGTGACTTGCGGGGAGCCAGATGATGTGTCTGGCACCACGGAGTATGAGTGCATGCAGGGCGCCCTGCCAGGGCGCACCGGGATGGGTGATGATGATGGTGTCAACGACACCTTGCTGGATGCCACGACGATACTGCCCCATGAACTCAAGCAGTTTGGGTGCGTCGTTGCCCGTATCAATCATGATGACATGCCCACCGGCAGTGCGGATGATGGCACTGTCACCAGCGAGCGCTGGAATGACCATTTGACTCGATTGATGGTGCGTATAATCAGTCGCCACAAGTGCACTGATGATGATGACGATGATGCCGAATTGCCATACATACTGCGTCATGCCTGCCTCCATCACGATACTTCTTGATGGGACAAGCATGACAGACGTGCATGTCTGGTGCATTACCAGAATGCGTTGTGGTTAACGGAGCGCCGTGACTTCGATTTCGACTTTGGCGTCACGGGGCAAGCGAGCCACCTGAACGGTTGAGCGGGCTGGTGGGTTGCTGGTGAAGTACTTCCCGTAGACGGCGTTCATGGCGACGAAGTCGTTCATATCTTGCAAAAAGACAGTAACCTTGACGACCTTTTCGAGTGAGCTCCCAGCGGCGGCCAAGACGGCCTTGACGTTTGAGAGGACTTGCTCGGTCTGTGCCGTCACATCACCCTCGACCATCTGGCCGGCTGGTGTCAGAGGAATCTGACCTGAGCAGTAGACCATGGTATCGGTCATGACGGCCTGTGAGTATGGCCCAATGGCTGGTGCAGCTTGATCGGTTGACACAATGGTGCGTGACATGATGACATCCTCTTGTTCTTGATGTACGAAACCGTCTTTATTGTACTCCACTCTGTTTGTATTGTGGTGATAGCGTGTGCGATGCACATTCTCTGGTAAATATGCATGATATCAAAGCAGATAGGGTATAATCGAACCATACGGTGTATTGCAATCATGCGTGTGTGAGAAGAGGTGTGGTATGACGTTAAACAATCGCGTAGTGGTAATTACCGGTGCCTCAAGTGGATTCGGGGCGGATATCGCCCGCAAAGCGGTGGCACATGGAGCGAAGGTTGTTTTGGCGGCACGCTCCACTGATAAACTCCAGGCGATGGTGAATGAGCTGGGTGGGGCCACGCGTGCATTAGCGGTAACCGCCGATGTGACCAGCGATAGTGATGTGGCTCATTTGGTCGCTGAGGCTCAACGATTTGGTGAGGTCGATACGATTGTCAACAATGCCGGGTTCGGCTACTTTGATGCTCTGGTCGATGCGCCTTTGAGTGATTTACAACGAATGATGGACGTCAATGTGTATGGCGCAGTACGCTGTACGCGGGCGTTTCTGCCCGACATGCTGGCGCGCAAACGCGGCCACGTGGTGATGATGGCCTCAATGGCCGGGCTGGTGGCAGCACGCAATATGGCCTATTACAGCGCCAGCAAGTTTGCCTTGGTGGCACTCGGTCGTACGTTACAACAAGAGTTGACCAACACGGGTGTGACCTGCACGGTTATCTGTCCAGGTGTGGCTCAAACTGGATTCCAACAGAATGCCCCCATTGAAAAATACCCGCGAGCCGCAGCGTTGAGTACCTGTACGAGCGATCAGGTTGCTGATGCGGTGGTACGTTCGATTATGCGTCGCACCCACGGTGAGGTCATCATACCGGGCATGAGTGCGCTCCTTGCGCGCTTTAGTGCTGCATTTCCGGGTGTTTCACGGGCGATTATGAACATGATTGGCTAGTGTGGTAGGATGTCGTTTTGGTAGTCTTTGAGGAGAATGACTGGGATGAACAATCGGCTGGCTCAACGCATCCACGATGTCCCCCCATCGGGAATTCGGCGTTTCTTTGATATTGCGGCGCAAATGCACGATGTGGTCTCATTGGGGATTGGCGAACCAGACTTTGTGACTCCTCAGCATATCCGTCAGGCAGCAGTTGATTCGATAAACGCCGGCAAAACGGCCTATACGTCAAACTCAGGATTAATCGAGTTGCGTCAGGCCGTGGCCAATCACTTGCAGGCCACATACGGCGTGCAGTATGACGCCGAAGAAGAGATTCTGATTACCGTGGGTGTCAGCGAAGCGTTGCAACAGGCCATGCTATCGCTGATTAATCCGGGCGATGAGGTCATTGTACCCGAGCCGTGCTTTGTGGCGTATACCGCTTGTGTCATCTTTGCGGGTGGTGTGCCGGTGACCGTACCAACGAGTGCTGACGATGCATTCATGGTTGACCCCAAAGCCATCGAAGCTGCAATTACGCCGCGTACGAAGGCGATTTTGATAGGCTATCCTAACAATCCGACCGGCGCAGTCATCGATCATGGGCGCATGCAGGCGATTGTTGATATTGCTCGTGCACACGAATTGGTGTTGCTCTCTGACGAAATTTATGATCGCCTGGTTTATGGTGTTGATCATGTATGTGCGGCAGCGTGTGAGGGTGCCCGCGATTTGACCGTCTTGATGGGCGGATTCTCAAAGGCCTATGCCATGACTGGTTGGCGTTTGGGTTGGTTAGCCGCCCCGGCGGACATCTGTGGTGCGGTGCGCAAGGTGCATCAATACGGCATCATGTCGGCGCCAACCGCCGCCCAATATGCTGGATTGGCGGCACTGCTGCACGGTGAACCGGATGTGCAACAGATGGTGCATGAGTATGATCAGCGCCGACAGGTATTGGTCGCTGGATTGCGTCGCATCGGTTTGCCAACATTCGAACCCCGCGGAGCGTTCTATGCCTTTCCGGATATTCGCGGCACGGGGTTGAGCAGTGCCGACTTTTGTGAGCGGTTGTTGACCGAGGAGCACGTGGCGGTTATTCCGGGCGATGTGTTTGGTCCGAGTGGGACCGGGTTTGTACGCTTGTGTTATGCGTCTTCTATGAACAATATTGAGACCGCACTTGAACGGATTGAGCGTTTTGTGGGGCGTCTCGCCTAAAAGAGGAATGGTTATGTTGTTGTCAGTGATTATGCCCTGCTATAACGAAGCAGAATCGTTGCCGATGATTTTGGCGAAGGTACGGGCAGTGCCGATTGCCAAAGAAATTATTGTGGTGGACGACTGCTCATCCGATAATACCTCCGACGTCTTGGCTGCAGAACTGCTCAACGATCCGCGTATGCGCGTCGTTCGACATGATCGTAATCGGGGTAAGGGTGCTGCAGTCCGTACGGGCATTGCCCAAGCAAGTGGTGATGTCATCATCATTCAAGATGCAGACCTTGAGTACGACCCCAACGACTATCATGAGGTCGTTGGGCCAATCATGGATGGACGTGTGAGTGTGGTGTTTGGCTCACGCTTCATGGGGCGCCATACCGGCATGTACTTTTGGAATGCATTGGGCAACAAATTCCTGACCTTTTTGACGAATTTTTTGTTTAACTGCTGGATTTCCGACATGGAGACGTGCTACAAGGCGTTCCGTGCGGACATCATCAAAAACATCCCGCTCGAGAGTAACGACTTCCGCATTGAGCCGGAGATTACCGCAAAAATCTTGTTGCGCAAGCACCGCATTTATGAAGTGCCGGTCAGCTATATTGGACGGACCTATGAAGAGGGCAAAAAAATGAAGCCCTCGCAGGGGTTCTGGGCGATTTGGGCACTCTTCAAATATCGGTTCTTTGCATAATTTGATGTATGTGTGATGCAGGATGGTGAGGGAAGGTCGCAGACCTTCCCTTTTGAATAATACGGACAGACGGAGGAGTGCAATGATGCAGGAGTATTTTGCGAATTTGGCCAAGGTGTTGGCCCAAGTGCCCCACGACCGGAGCGACGCGATTCTTGAGGCGTTGTGGCAGACCTATCAACGTGACGGCAGCGTGATTGTGTGTGGCAACGGCGGATCAGCAGCCTCGGCCTCGCACTTCGTCTGTGATCTGGGCAAGTGGACGGTGGTGCCCGGCCAACGCCGATTCCGTGCTATCGCCTTGACCGACAACATGCCCCTGGTCACCGCCTGGGGCAACGACACTGCCTACGACCAAGTCTTTGTGGAGCAGTTGCCCATGTTCTACCGCCCGGGTGATGCGCTGGTGGCCATCTCAGGGAGTGGCAATTCGCCGAATGTCCTCAACGCCGCCACCTGGGTGCACGCCAATGGCGGCAATGTGATTGGCATGAGTGGCTTTGGTGGTGGCAAATTGGCCGACGTCGCCGATATCGCCTTTGTGGCGCCGAGCTCATTTATGCCCGAGGTCGAAGATGTGCATATTGCCCTGTGTCATGCCTTGGCAGTCAATTTGGCCAACCGGATTCGTGGCCTATGACGTACGTACTCGGACTTGACTTTGGTGGCACCAAACTGGCCGCCGGCATCGTTGATACGAGCACCGGTCGTGTGGTGCAGTCGTTGCGTGCGGCCACCCCTGCCGGCGGGGCCGAGACGGGCTGGGCGGCGATGCGCGCCCTCGCCGATCAACTCATCAGTCAGAGTGAGCACTCGATTGGCGCCGTGGGGGTCTCGTTTGGCGGCCCAGTCGAGGCCGACGGTCGTACCGTGCGCCTGTCGATGCATATCCCCGGTTGGGAGGGAATGCCGCTCGCCGAGCGCTGTGAGCAGGCCTTTGGCGTGCCCTGCGTCATTGCCAACGACGCTGACGCAGCCGGACTGGCCGAATACCGCTTTGGGGCTGGCCAAGGATTCCGCCATATGCTCTATCTCACCGTCAGCACCGGCATCGGTGGCGGCGTGATTATCAACGGCGCCTTGCATCGTGGTGAGCATGCCTGGGCCGGCGAGGTCGGGCATACGATTCTCAAGCCGGATGGCCCAGCCTGTGCTTGTGGTGGCAACGGCTGTCTCGAGTCGTTGGCGTCGGGGTTGTCGATTGCGCGCGAGGCGCGTGCCAATATCCCACCGAGCCTCAAAGAGCGCGATCCGGCCACGATTACGGCCCGTGATGTGGCCGAGGCCGCCGCCGCAGGTGACGTGGTGGCGCAGCAGATTTGGGGCTCAGCCATGGAGTGGCTGGGGGTGGGGATCTCGTCGGCGAGTAACCTGCTCAACCCAGGCGTGATTGTTATCGGCGGTGGCTTGACCAACGCCGGCGAGCAACTGTTTGGGCCGGTGCGGCGTGTGATGGCCTATCGGGCCTTGAGCAAACAGGTCGAGCTGCGCCCAGCTGCGTTGGGCGATGTGATTGGCATCATGGGCGGGGCGGCGTTGTGTATGTAGGCGGCTGATTTTGGCCGATGATGGCGTCGACGTCGTGTGTGGCCATGCCTTGGGTGCGCAAGATGTCAGCGAGGAACTGGCTTTTGCCGGCCACATAGGCATCAATATCATCGCCACAGGTCTGTACTAGCTGCTGCTTGAGCGTGGCGTATGCGGTGACGGCGTGTGGATGCTGGCGCAAATAATCGCGCACCAGCAGATGATTGCGGATACTCGGGCATTCTTGATGACCGAGGTAGAGGTGGTGACGCGGCAGGTGGGTAGGCGCATAAAACGCCTCGCGCCCGGCAATCCCCAAATCGCCTCGATGCACATACCCGAGGGTGGTGAGATCTGCGATGATGGCCGAGATGGCGTCTACATCGTGTACAACGATATCCATGTCGATTACCGGTTTGGCGGCGAGCCCGGGCACTGCAGTACTGCCGACGTGTTCGATGGTTACATCGTGGTGATGCAGATGCTGTCGGATAGGGTCTGCCAGCTGGGTAAAAAGTATGGGCCACTGTGGGTCATACGCCATAACAATAATCGGCATGAGGGTACTCCAACCGAACCCCGGCGCAGATATATCTGCGCCGGGGTGAATGTTTGTGATTAGCCGAGTTTAGCGTTAACCACGGCCTCAAACTGGGCGACTTCGTCGGCAACTACGGCCAAACTCCCCTCCCAGAAGGCGCGCTGGGTGATGTCGATGCCCATGGTGCGGGCCAGGGTGGCGGCATCGCCTTTGCCGGTGCTACTGAGCAAGGTGTCGTAGCGGTCAGTGAAGTTTGCAGCGTCGTTGCGGTAGATGGCGTACAGCCCCATGCCGAAAAGCTGGCCGAACATGTACGGGTAGTTGTAGAACGAACGCCCGGTGCTGTAGTAGTGCCCCTTGACCGCCCACATGTACGGGTGCAGGGTGCTCTCTTGCAGGCCATCACCGTATGTCTCACGCTGGGCCTGGGTCATCAGGCTTGATAATTCATCAGCCGAAAGCTCGCGCTGGCGCCGTTGCTCGAACAACCACGATTCAAACAGGTAGCGGCTGGTAATATCGACCACGATTTGGCAGGAGCGTTGCAGCGATGACTCGAGAATTTCGAGCTTGCCGGCCTCGTCGGCTTGCTCAAGGGCTGCTGCTTGGGTCAACGTCTCACAGAAGATGCTGGCCGTCTCGGCAAGCGTCATCGGCGTATCGCGATTGAGCGGCGTTTGACTGGCCAAGTTGAGGTTGTGGTAGGCGTGGCCGAGCTCGTGGGCCAGCGTCATGATACTGCCGATTGACGGCTTGTAGTTCATCAAGATACGCGACTCATCGCCTTGGAGCCCCATACAAAACGCGCCGTCGACCTTGCCCATGCGTGGCTCGGCATCGATCCAACCCTCAGCAAATGCGCGCTCAGCAAAGGCGCCCATGCGTGGCGAATAGGCGTGGAACTGGGCTGCTACGAACTGCGTGGCCTCTTGGTAACTCCAGCTTTGGTTGCTGTTAATGACCGGCGCAAACAGGTCGTACCACGGCAATTGTGTGCCGGCGCCGAGGAGGCGCGCTTTGGCCTGCAAATAGCGGCGGAATATAGGGAAGCTGTCGTGGGCAGCGCCCATCATGGCGTCGAGCGTGGCCCGATCCATGCGATTGTCGAGGAGTGAAATATCGACTGGATTGGCAAAGCCACGGCGGGTGGCCAGCGTGTTGACCTCGCCTTTGATGGCATTGATGGCCATGGCCAGCGGCATCGAGGTCTCTTTCCACGTGGCAAGCTCGGCTTCAAATGCCGCGCGACGCGTCTCGCTGTCGCTATCGTACGCCAAGGCGCGAATGGCACTCATCGGTTGGCTTTTGCCGTCAAACTGGACACTGAGTTGCGAGGTGATATTGCTGTGCAAGCGGGCCCAAGCACCACCACCGCTGACGTTGAGCTCTGCCGAGAGGGCCTCGGCCTCGGGCGAC
>VGPG01000024.1 GCA_016875555.1 Chloroflexota bacterium
CCGTCGCCGTTTGCTCGTTTTCTGGAGTGACCGTTGCCACCGGCGCATAAGTCGCAGTCGCAGCTGGTTGATTATTGGTTGGACGTGCAGTTGCAGCTGGTGCTTGACCACCGCCACTTGCACTCGTGGCCGTCGCAAACACAATTAGCGGTGTGACCGCTTCAGGATTCGTTGCAGCTTGGGCTGTTGCTGTTGAATCGAGTGCGAGTTGCGTCGCCTGAATGCCCTGGGCAACGCGTGTTTCCACAATTTGTTCGTCTGTTGGCTGATTGCCGCACGCTGTGATTATCAGAGCGAGCGCACCCACAGCTACATATCGAATAATCTTCATCAGTCACCTCATATGCATTGTCATCTTTTTGTAATTTACCATATTCTGTAGTAACTTGTCAATAAAGAGATTATCAGCGTATGCTCCAACACGATGTACATACGAAGTGGAGTAATTAGTCAAAAGATGCATTTGTTGAATTCTGAAAGTGAGACATAGGCAGCATGGAAGATATGATTCGTCACGTTGTGCAGTCATTACGTGCTGTGGCGGGTATTGATGCAGTGGTTTTAGGTGGTTCACATGCAACTGGTCATGCCACAGCGCAGTCAGATATCGATATCGGAGTCTATTATGGAGCTCATCAGACACTCGATGTTGTGGCCTTGAATCGCGCTGTACAGCAATTGGATGATGACCATCGTGAACATTTGGTCGATGCACCCGGCGGATGGGGTCCTTGGGTTAATGCCGGGGCTTGGATGCGAATACAAGGGCATTCGATAGACATAATTCTACGTGAGACTATGCGTGTAAAGCAGGTCATTGCTGCATGTATGCAGGGAGACATCACATCGCACTATCAACCAGGTCATCCGCATGCGTTCATCAATGTCATGTATATGGGTGAGTTACATGCGTGTAAAGTGCTGTGGGATGCAACAAATGTAATTACGCCGCTCAAAATGGGCGTAGATATCTATCCAGATGCCGTGCAACAAGGGATTTATCGCGCGTTTCGATTCGAAGCACAGTTTTCAATTGATCTTGCAGGAAAAAGCATCAATCGACAAGATGCGTACTATGTGACTGCACACCTGGTACGTGCGATTTCAGCACTAAACCAAGTCATCTTTGCGCTCAACAGACAGTACTGTCTAAACGAGAAGCAGGCGGTTCCGCGAGCTGGAGCATGCGAGAAAACACCATATCAGTATCAACAACGAGTTGAAGCGGCGCTTGAGGCTGTCTGGCATGATCCTCAACGTGCGTGTGCTAGCCTGCAGGAAGTCATCAATGATGTTGAACGATTGCTGACGGGAGAGTAATCACTTACGATTGTATGCAAAACGCACACAGGATGCTGTGTGCGTTGCAAGTGGTGGAGATGGGGGGAGTCGAACCCCCGTCCAGAATAAGCTGACTGGGCGCGTCTACACGTTTAGTTCCTTGATTGCTTTAGCAGGTTACACACACGAGGAACAAAGCGCGCAACCTGCGATTTTCCTTGTCTTAAGCGAGATACGGAAACGACTCTCTCGCAGCGTCCCGGCATTGACGTTCACTCACCCGGCCGGGCGAGGGGTGGTGAACGTGCTCCCTATATTAGGCAGCAAACGCGGTCGTTCGGGCGAACGACGGAGCGCTGATGTTTTTGGCAGTTATGCCGGTGCCCCTTTAACGAGACTGGGCGGCTCGACGTGCAGCAACTCAGGATCCTACCCTGTCAAAACCAAACATCCCCATTCCTAAAGCATACAGGGTGTAGACGATACTGTCAAAAGGAAAGTTGCAAACGTCAATCGTACAGATTTGTGAGCATAGTAAGGCGTTCGGATTCATTCACGATGATATAATACAAAAAATGATATCAAGGTGTATCAATGCAACGCATAATGTTAATTGAAGATGATGCGGTCATTGCGCGAACACTTGAGCAACAGTTTGTGTTGTGGGGATTCGACGTGTTCGTTGCCACGAATTATGCAACCATGCTGCCTGACTTCCTTAAGTTTTCACCACAGTTGGTGATTTTGGATATTATGCTCCCGATGCATAATGGATATTTCTTCTGTCATGAAATTCGCAAAGTTTCGAAAGTCCCGATCATATTTATTTCATCTGCATCGAATAACTTCAACATCCTCATGGCAATAGATAAAGGTGGCGATGATTTTATTGCGAAGCCTTTTGACATCGAAATATTACATGCTAAAGTGAACGCTGTGTTACGTCGCGCATATGATTATCAGGTGCAATCTCATGTCATATCGACTGCTGATTGCACGCTTGACCTTGCTGAATCAGTGATTATTTCTGCGGGCCAGCGACTTGATTTAACGAAAACAGAGATAAAAATAATGCAGATGCTCATGGAAAATCGCGGTCAATTTGTCGAACGTGAACTTCTGATGACGCGTCTCTGGCAAAGTGACTGTTTTGTCGATGAAAATACCTTGTCCGTGTATATTGCGCGTTTGCGCAAGAAGCTAGAATTAGTACAGTTACAAGACTATATAGAAACAAAAATGAAGTGCGTGCAACTGTTAATCGACAAGTCGTGATTTTGTTTTTTATACCATTGATTGTTGCCGGGATTCATTTCGCCATATCGATGCGGATGATCCATCACTTTCTTGGTTTGTTTCGTGTTGACACGGTATCAGTCTTGATGACTGTAGCAATCGTCTCGTTTCTCATTTTTTCACTGATGTACAGTGTAATTTACCGTGTGACTGCCAGAGTTTACTATAACATCGTGCGATGAGATTACTCATCAATGAGCCCATACTGTGACGCTATTGCAACAACTTCGTTGATTGTTGCCGTGCCAGTTGTACCAATTTTGCGGACGGTGACACCAGCCACCATCATGGCGATGGATGCTGATTCGACCAACGAAGCGCCACTCGCAGCACTTATTGCTAGTGCTGCCATGACACTGTCGCCAGCACCAACTACATCGATGGGTTGATCCACCGGTATTGCAGGCACGTGATGGTACGTGGCATGTTCATAAATCAGGACGCCCTCACTCCCAAGTGTAGTCACTACCGGCTTCTGCGTACGATACGACAGCGTTTGTGCCGCAGTATATGCATGTTCTAGTGACTGTGGTAGCATGCACGCCTGGCAGGCTTCATGGATGTTCGGCTTGATGATAACATGACGAAATTCGCTGATGCGCTGACGTGAGTCAGCAAAAATCGGTAATGTAGGATGCGTTTTTGCTAGTTGTGCAATCACATCGTGAATCGGTTTGCCAATTACGCCGCAACCAGATTCAGGCATTTGGTCGGCGAAGATGACTGCATCAACTGTATCTGCCAGCGTGTCAAGATGATGTGCAATTTGACTGATTATTGATTCGTCAAGTGGAACTCGACTTCGAATATCGAGCCGTTCGAGCTCGGTAATATTTCCATCAACATGGCGTACCGTAGGTTTTGTATAGGTGGCGGTAGGGCGATCTGGTGTAACGACGAGTAGGTTATCATCAGCACCTATACGGAGCAGCCCGTTGCGTAGCATGTATCCATCACCATCATCGCCGATAACACCGAGACAGATAACATTTGCGCCGAGCGCAGCGAGATTGGCCGCGACCGTTCCGGCAGCACCTGGCGCGGTTGACTGCGATGTAACCTGATGGGCAACTTTTCCAGTTTCAACGGAAATTTCAGCACGTTGTTGGTCTATCCACAAATAGCGGTCAAGAAAAAAGTCGCCGCACACGACAACGCGTTTGCTGTTGAACTGTTCAGTGATTTGGTGTAATCGTTGGTGTTGCATGTGTATGCTCAATTCGTTTGTGTCAGCGTACTAATGATATGCCAGAGGTGTGGAATGGTGGTGCGATGATCGCCATTTATGTAGTAACTTGTCCCACCATCACGCACCGTACGTACTAAGATTGTTTTGAAAGGCCGATAGTAGTACGCAGGGTCACTTTTGCGTGCTTCGGTGCTCAAATCATCTGGCAAACTCACCATATCAAAAACTGCCGTCGTGAAGTGGGCAATCTGTTGCTGTTGTTGATGTGCCACATTCCGTGCCATGGCAAGTGCTTTGAGGTAGACCTCTGGTCCCATCACAGCACTTCCTACGTTGAGCATGACGCCACCTTCGAGTTGTGTAATCGTCTGTGTCAAAATAAGAAAATCAGTGTAGCTCGCTTTGCCTAGCGCTGCACCGTCACAGTTCGGGTGTTCGTGGATGATATCTTGGCCGATGCTTACATGGATGGTGACCGGTATACCTAGTCGATGCCCGGCTGCGACGATTGACAGGTCTTTATGGGGGAACTGGTGTTGTTCAATTACGCTTCCCACGTATTCTCCCATGCCCATGTCGTACGCGGCCGCCTGTGTGATCAACGTGTTTAGGTCGCCAGTCTCACTCCACAGCCCAAATTGTCCTTGTGAAATGTACGTCGCCACGCTTTCGGTAGTGGCACCGATGCGTGACAGTTCAAAGTCATGAATCAAACCTGCACCATTCATGGCCACATGCGTCACGATATCACGTTCCATCAGGTCAATGACGAAGCGCGACGCCCCTTGTTTAATCACATGTGCTCCCATAATCAAAATGACTGGGCGTCGATTGGCGCGAGCTGCAACGATTGCCTCACATACGCTAGTCAACTTGTCATTTGTGTACGGTTCCACTGGAGGAGTGAGTGGTAGCACATAATCAAGTGCCATATCGTGGACGCGTTGACTCAATGGCAGGATGCGAAGTTGGCTGCGGTCAAAGCGAGGTAATGGCATAGCACTCCTTAGTCAATAAATAGAGCCTGTGAGATTGCATCAATATGACGAAAATTCGCAATAACGGCATCTGCACCTGCATCAAGTAAATGCTTACGTTTGTCTGAGTCAAGTCCGCCACCGTGCTCGTCTGATGCGACTGCCAACGCATATCCGCCTAATGCTTTCCCTGCTTTGATTTCTACTGGCCCATCGCCAATCGAAATAAGTGCACCAGGTGCAACATCGTAGTGGGCGATGAGGTGAGCTATTGCATCATGTTTTGTGAAGCCGGGCGCGTGTGCGCCAGGACCAAAGATGCCTGCGTCAAAGTAAGTATCAATGCGTAGTGCTGCGCTTTCGCGTACTAAATGGTGATGTTCAGTGCCACTGACCAGGGCAATCCGTATGTTGCGCTGCGCAAGCTGTTGAAGTAGTTGCCGAGCGCCAGAAATCATCAGTTCGTCCGCAGTTGTGTGATTGGTAATGGCGGCGATACGTGCATCGATTTGATGTTTCATCGCATTGCTGAATTGATCGAGATAGTACTGTGCACCTCGATGTGGGCCACCATACAAGAGTACTTGTTCATCTACCCAGGCCATTTGAATGATACTGGGTTGGCCGGTCGAATGTGCGATGTATGTACGGATATCACTGTCAATGTGATCGGGATTTGGATGGAAGTTTTGCAGCGCAGCTTTCATGACCCCATGCATTACGTGTTGCCAGCCGATGCGTATCAGCGACATGGTGCCGTCGAAATCGACTGCAGCGAGTGTGAATTTGTGAGTGGGTGCGCGGAGGATTTCAATCATTCTTCACGATCCTGTGGTGAGAGTGGACTTTGCCACGTCCACCCACCGTCAATGATGAGGGTTTGGCCAACCAGCATACTTGCAAGTGGTGAGCACAGATAGAGTACGGTATCTGCCACGTCTTGTGGTTGACCGACGCGCCCAATGGGTGCGAGTCGTGCCCATGTCTGTGCGTAGTCTGGGGCATCTGCAAGATTGCGTTCATTCAGTGTGGCACCGATGGCAATTGCATTTACGCGGATCTGAGCCGGTGCTAACTCGACGCCCAACGTCGCTGCGATGTGACGCAGAGCGGCTTTGCTGGTGCCGTATATCGATGCACCTGCCATGGCGGTCACACCCGTCACCGATGACGAGAAGATGATTGTTCCTGGGGTGTTCTGTGCTTTCATTTGAAGCGCGGCTGCACGAGCACCAAAATATGCACCTTTGACATTCAAATCAAAGACATCGTCCCAGGCTTGTTCATGCATTTGTTCGATTGGACCAAACACGGTTACGCCTGAATTTGCCACAAAAATATCGATGCCACCGAGAATGCGTACTGCTTCAGCGACAATCCGCTCGTTTTCACTGACATGACGCAAATCAGCATGCAGTGCATGAAGGACACCGCCAGCACGTGACACGGCTTCAACTACTGGCGTGACACGCGCTTCTTCGTTGTAATAAACGCCTACAACATGACATCCGGCTAAGGCAAGCGTTGTGGCTATCGTTGCACCAATTTCTCGGTTTATGCCAGTGACAATGGCCCGCTTTTGAGCCAGTGATATGGGTGGTGTGCTTTGCATGTCGTACCTACACAAAAAGGGTGGCACACTGTGCCACCCTTTTGCAGATCATTTTAGTCGCGTGAAAACGCAGCGTCGAACTGGACATTGGATGGGGTGAAGTCGTTACGGCGTACAAATGCACATGCATCGGTGGCACCGTACTCACGATCCATGCCGCTATCTTCCCACTCAACGGATAATGGACCTTGGTACCCAATGCGATTGAGTGCGCGGAATATTGGCCCCCACTGCATCTGCTCACCACGACCAGGGGAGATAAAGTCCCAACCACGTCGTGCATCGCCGAAGTTGATGTGTGAACCGAGTATGCTTGTATGACCGTTGAGATTGCGTGCGCTCTCTTTGACGTGTACGTGGTAAATGCGGTCTTTGAAGCGCTCAATAAACGCAACTGAGTCGATGAACTGGTGGAATAAGTGACTTGGATCAAAATTGATGCCGAAGCCGGGGCGATTGCCGATGGCAATCAGTGCGGCTTCTGTGGTGTAGATGTCGTACGCAATTTCGGTGGGATGAACTTCGAGGGCAAATTTAACACCGACCTCGTCAAAGACGTCAATGATGGGGTTCCATCGGTTGGCGAAATCCTTGTATCCTGCGTCGATCATCGCAGGACTATTGGGTGGGAACGAGTAGATTAAATGCCAAATTGATGATCCAGTAAAGCCATTCACGACTTTGACGCCAAATTTAGCTGCGGCACGTGCTGTATCCATCATTTCTTTGGCAGCACGTTGACGCACTCCCTCGGGATTGCCATCACCCCATACATGTGGAGGCAAGATGGACTTGTGGCGCTCGTCAATGTTGTCACATACCGCTTGACCGACCAGATGATTGCTAATGGCAAAGCACTTCAAACCGTGTTTTTCCAAGGTTGCCTTCTTGGCAGGAATGTAATTGGGGTCATTGAGTGCTTTGCCGACCTCGAAATGATCACCCCAACACGCCAACTCAAGACCATCATAGCCAAAGCTTTTTGCTTTGGCACAGAGCGTCTCAAAGGGCAAATCTGCCCATTGCCCGGTGAATAGTGTTACAGGACGTGCCATTGTCTATGGTCCTTTCATGTGGTAATTGTTCGATGCAGGGACGCATGTGCATACGTCCCTGCAGTTGTGCTTAATACTCAGGTGAGACCCATTGTTTGCTACCGGCCGACTTTTCGATGGCATCCAAGACTGCCTGACAACGGACGCCGTCATCAAAAGTTGGGTCTGGTGAAACACCATCTGCGATACCGTGCAATATGTCGCGAACGCCATGTGTGAAGGTGTGCTCCCAGCCGATGATGTGACCGGCTGGCCACCAGGCGTTCATATACGGATGCGCACCTTCGGTCACAAGTACATTACGGAACCCGGTTGCGTCGGCGGCGTCGTCATTGAACAGCACGTTCAACTCGTTCATGCGCTCAAGATTGAAGACGATACTACCTTTGGAACCGTTAATTTCGAATGAATTGAAGTTGCGACGACCGTTAGCGAAGCGCGTAACTTCGAAGGTGCCGACCGCTCCATTATCAAACCGCGTCATGAACAATGCAGCATCATCGACGGTGACTTCGCCATACTCGGCTGAGGCGGCTGCTCCCAACCCACCAGTCGTTCCTGACAACAACGGACGTTTCTTGATGAACGTCTCTGTCAAGCCAGTGACCTCGGTGATTTCTCCTACCAACATGCGTGCAAGGTCGATGCTATGTGCGCCGAGGTCGCCCAGCGTGCCTGACCCAGCCAAGTGCTTTTGTAAGCGCCATACAAGTGGGAAATTGGGGTCCATGATCCAGTCTTGTAGGTAGACTGCACGCCAGTGATAAATGCGGCCGATGCGTCCATCTTGAATCAGGCGTTTTGCGAGTTGCACCGCAGGCACGCGACGATAGTTGAAGTTGACCATGCCAACCACGCCGTTCTTCTTGACGGCTTCAGCCATGGCACGTGCTTCTGGCAGTGTGTTGGCCAGTGGCTTTTCACAGAAGACATGTTTGCCTTCACTTGCGGCTGCAATGGCAATTTCTGCATGAGAATCGCCAGGCGTGGATACATCTACCAGGCCAATGTCCTTGCGAGACACGAGCTTGCGCCAATCCGTCTCGTAGCCTTTCCACCCCATGTCAACGGCCGCCTGCTTTACAGCGCCTTCGTCGCGACCGCACAACGCAGTCAGTTCCGGGGTAAATGGAATGTCAGGAAAAAAGTGACCAACTTGACGATAGGCGTTTGAATGGGATTTACCCATGAACTTGTAGCCTACCAACCCAACTCCGATAGTTTTGCTCATTGGTATCCTCCGACTAATTGGATGACTGAATGGTGGTGATTTCAATACTGTTACCGAATGGATCGGTACAAAAGAATCGTGGACGTCCCGGAATCGCGATGGTGTCGGTGCAGGTGACACCTGCCGCACTCAGACGTGCACGCACTTCGGCTTGGTCAATGACGCGCAAACAAAAGTGTCTGCCGTGACCAGCACTAGATGGCTCTGCATACAAATGCAGTTCGCCGTCACCCACACCAAACCACACCAAGTCTAGTTGGCGTAAGGCGTCAGGTACAGGTACTTCTTTGAGACCAATCAGGTCAATGTAGAAGTGGCGTGCGGCAGATGCACTTTCAGGGCCGGGGGGACGAGGCACACTCACATGATGAAAGAGTATCGACATAGTTTGGCTCCGCGCATACAGCATCATTACTGTGTAGGTCAATGAGCGTGATACCGCTAGTGTAGATGAGAGCGCTATTTGCGTCAAGTCTCATCGTATTGCATCAAAAACAATATTTTAGACGTATAGTAGGTAAGATTCTTTCGTTGAGAGGTGTGTGTGCGCGTGGTACAACGATTTTTTGCAGGTCTCGGCCTTCCATTTATCGTGTGGACTGAACTCACGTTAATCAATGGACGGCGATTCATCGTCATTCCCATCATTTTGAACATCTGTATGGCATACCTGATTTTTCGATACGGAGTGAGTGGTTGGGTTGTTCAGCAATTGGTTGATTACTTTGATGCCCAGCTTCATGACGCGTGGCAGTGGGTCGTGGATTTGCTCTACGTCATGTTCAACACAATCGCGTTAATCTTTGTTACGATGCTCGCAGTGCGCCTCGGTACGATCATCGGGAGTCCATTCTACGGAATTGTGGCTGAACGAATTGATGACAAGTATTTGGTCGATGAACACCTAGCACCAATGACGATTTTTCATAGTATACGGAGTGCATTGTGGTATGAGCTACGAAAAGTAGTGGTGGTTATTTGTTTTGCAATCTTGGGGTTTGTGATCGGGTATGTGCCGTTCATTGGCGTTATCATCGGATCAGCATTTGTAATTGTGAGCACCACTGTGGTGACCTTGTTGGACTTTACTGATGTACCGATGAGTCGTCGCGGATTACGTTTTCGACAGCGCTTTGCGGTGTTTCGACAATATTTACCGGAGTTACTTGGGTTTGCTGTGATTATGGTGCCGCTCGCTTCAATACCAGTGGTAAATGTTGTTGCCGTGCCAATAGGAATAAGTGCGGGAGCACTTTTGTTTGTCAAGTATTTGAAAGATGGAATGCGTATGCAGCGGTGAGTATGTGTACGTACATACTCACCGCTGGGTGACTACATCGTTGCACCGAGCATCCATGGATTGAACTCTTCTTCACCAATATCTTGAGCTTCACTTAAGCTATGTTTACCGGAAGCAACTTCTATCATGTACTCGAAAATGCGTTTGCCAACCTGCGCGATCGTCTCTTCACCAGTGATTATGGTACCTGCGTTGATGTCCATGTCACTCCGCATTCGTTCGTATGTTGTAGTGTTCGTTGAGATTTTGATGCTTGGAACGGGCTTGAAACCAAAACAACTTCCCCGACCCGTGGTAAAGACAATCATGTTGCTGCCACCAGCCACTTGTCCGGTTGCTGAGACAGGGTCGTACCCGGGTGTATCCATGAATACAAAGCCGCGCTCAGTTATGAGTTCGGCGTACTCGTACACTGCAGTGAGCGGCATACTCCCACCCTTGGCCACTGCACCAAGGGATTTTTCGTAGATGGTTGTTAGTCCGCCAGCCTTGTTACCGTGACTGGGATTATTGTCGATTTCGAATCCATGTGTACGCGTATATTCTTCCCACCAGTGAATACGAGAAATCAGTTTATCAGCCACCGCATGATTTGATGCACGCCGTGTCAACATGTGTTCTGCACCATATATTTCTGGTGTTTCGGAGAGCACAGCTGTACCACCTTGCGCAACGAGCATATCGACGGCATACCCGAGTGCTGGATTGGCACTAATGCCGCTAAATCCGTCACTGCCACCACACTGTAAGGCGAGATTGATGTGCTCAACGGACTGATTGGTGCGAACGAATGTATTTGCATGTGCCAGGATGGGTTGTAGTGCGTGTAATCCGGCTTCGATGGTAGAGGTCACTCCACCTTCATCTTGCACGGCCAAATATGGCGGTAAGTTCATGGATCCAAAGCGTGCCCGATGCGCGTTGAATAAACTTTCAAATTGATTCGTTTCACATCCGAGACCAACAAACAGATACCCAGCGACATTTGCATTGTGCGCGAATCCCGCTAACGTACGTTGAAGCATGCCTAGCTCTGGGCTGCCATCGCGCGTTGCACATCCGTGTTTGTGAGCGAGTGCCACAATATCCGTCACGTTTGGGTAGCGGGGAAGTAATTCGGCTTTTGCACGAGCGACGATGCGCTTCAGGGTGTGTGACGAGCAGTTCACCGTGCCGATCACTGCTACAGTATTTCGTGTTCCCACACTGCCATCGGCTCGTTTGTACCCCATGAATGACCGCCGTTCAGTCGTCGGGACGTACGGGACTGGTTTGGTGTCTGAAGCTACCGCGTAATCAAGTTGCATGCTACCGACGCTCAAATTGTGGGTGTGAATGTGGTCACCAGGGTGTATGTCTTTTTGCGCAAAGCCAATAATCTGACCGTAGCGGCGAACGACTTCTCCGGCACGGATTTGACGTATGGCAACTTTGTGGCCGGCGTTGATGGCGGATGTTGTTTTGACAACGAGAGTGCCGATGGAGAGTGCACGTCCGGGACTCAACGGAATCAGTGCAATGACCAAGTTATCATCTGGATGGAGATGAATAATTGCGGTTTCTTGGAATGAAATATGCATAGTGCACCCTTTCTATCATGTTCATACCACGATGTATGGCAAGAGCGAACTGAGTTGTTGCCGAATTTGTTCGTTGGTCGACGTTGGACTGATGATCACTGATGTTTGACTTGTATACACCTGGCCAGAATGACTGATGAAGCACATTGCGTTGATTTGATGCCTTCGATGCGCAATGGTTGGTAGTGCGTTTTCATCAATTATCAGTAAATCGCACTCACTGGTAAGTGATTCAACTTCAACGATTGGCGAATCAGTGAGTTCACGCAAAATCTCAGTGATTGTTGTATAGAGACTGTTATCATGAGTTGCGTTTGCGACGCGCATACGCGGCGCATCAGCACTCGGGAGAGTTATCGTAAATCGTGTTCCGTGTGGTGGTATGTTAAAGTTCTCAATTTTTCCTTGGTGTTGCGTGATGATGGCGTGTACAATTGCTAACCCAAGCCCCATGCCTTCGCCGGTCGCACGAGATGTGACAAATGGTTCAAAAATTGTCTTCCGAATGTGCGGCGCAATCCCTGGACCAGTGTCGTCAATATGAACAGTGACGTGTTGCGGGTTTTTGTCCAATGAAATGGTAAGTTTATGCGATGTATCTGGCTGTGTCATAGCTCTGATTGCATTATCAATCAGGTTCACAAATACCTGTTCGAGTTGTGATTCGATGCCAAGCACAAGGAAGTCATCCAGTTGGGTATCAAACACCAGAGTGATGTGTTGCAACTGGTTATTTTGGATGTATGAGTCTAAGATGCGCATGACACATTGATACAAGTTAATCATGCTCATGGGTAGTTGTTGTGGCTGCAGCAATGACCGGAGCTGTTGCACAATTTTGCCTGCACGTTGTGACGTTTGTTCTATCACCGCAAAATCATGTTGCGTTTGCGGGTCATGCTGATTGAGCAGTTGTAGTTGGGCAATCCCGCGTATCACAGCAATCGGGTTGTTGAGTTCGTGTGCTACACTCGCAATCATTTGTCCAATCAGTGCGAGTTTTTCGCGTTGTTTGATGCGATTTTCGAGTTGACGCATCAGGGTGATATCTTTGATGACAAACAAGATGTCATCGTTATTCATGGCATTTGTTGCGATCAGAGCTACGAAGGATTGGCCATCTCCGCGCACAAGTTCTTGTTCAAAACTATATGTGCTGTTTTCTGTGATTGCACTGTATTGCTTGATTAGAACATCGTGATTTTCTGGTGCGCACAGTACCGCAAATGACTTGTTCGTTAGTTCATCCACGTTATAGTGGAGTGCGGCTAGTGGTTGAGCGTTGAGAATGCGCATGTTCCATGAGTGACGGTTCACAAGCATGAGAACGTCCGGCGAACTGTTGATGATAAGTGCTAAATTTGCGCGAATTGTTTCAGCTTCTTGATACAGGTTGATATACCGGTCGGCTGCTTGTTGTAATGATGTGTGTAATTTCGCATTGGTCACTGCGCGCGAAAGTTGATTGCTGACCGCATTCAATATTTGCAGATCGCGTGGAGAAAAGTTTGCGTGTGATTTGTACGGATGTGCAGCCAGACTCAGTCCGATTATGCGTTCATCTGCAGTTAATTTGCCACCAATGATGTGCCCGATTTGCACCATCATTTGATTCGTTAACGCGGCATCAAGTGGCAGATTAGTCGGAATAACGAGTTTTTCGTTATCAGGTAGAATCTGATCAAATGCAGACCAGAGCAAATACGGGTTACTTTTAGACACCTCGATGATGGTATGTGGAACGCGCCGATACGCAGCGATTTGTGGTTTGCCATCTTCATCAATCAATATAATCGCAGTCATACTCCCGAACTCTGCTTCGTCCAAGATGTCGAGTGAACGTTGCAAAAGTTCGTCTAAGTTAAGTGAGCTATTCACGACACTCGTGATATGTTGAAAAAGATCAATTTCACGCTCACGCAGTTGGAACTCTTGTTCGATGGTAATGCGCTCTTGTATGTCTCGAAGCGTAATCATGTATTCAACTTGGTTGTCTTGTCGTAAGAGTTGTGCTTCAAGCTCAATGGGTGTTTTTGTGTTGCGAAGTCGATTGCGGACATGTGTTTGATACTGTACTTTGTCAACAATCAGCGTACGTAATTGCATGGACTGTGCTGGCCATGTATGGGTTGGTTGGTTGTCGTGTTCGTCAAGAAACGACAATAAATGAATCGCTTGATCGTCGTCTATCCCGAACATGCGACGTGCCGCATGATTCATGTGCGTTACCATAAATTGTGCATCTGTGACTAGCAATGCGAGACTTGTCTCGTTGAGCAAAAATCGATAACGTTGTTCGGAATCGTTTAGAGCCGTGGTGAGCCGAATGCGGGTGTAATGTGAACCGATAAAGTCTGCAAATTGTCGGGCATACACCAAATCACGATCGGTGAGAATCTCGCGAAACTGATGACATACGCCAATGACTCCGATGAGGCGTTGATTTTCAAACATGGGCACACAAGCCATGACATCGTTTTGTGTTGATGTTGCGATGTATTGAAGCATCGGAGATTCTTCGGCTGAGAGTGTTGTGGTGTAGTAATTCTTTTCAAACTGTTGTCTATCTTGCGCATCAAATGGAAATCGCCACAGCTCATCCGGTATCGTACTGCGTGCCAGTGAAATTGTATCCTCTGTCACGAGACCCATAAAGACATAACGTGCATCAAAGATGGCCATACAGGCACGACATACCTCAGCATAGAGATGTTGTTCCGTTTGGATGTTTACCAGTTGATTGATTTGTTCGTTCAAGCGTTCGAGCCGTACAATCTGGTTTGAGAGATACGACTGCGCATGGAACTGAGAGATGCTACCTTGTAGGTAATGTACAGAGGTGAATATCTGATGGATGTCGTATTCATCGAAAAATGGTCCACCGATTAAGGCAAACCCGAATTGTTTGCCGTTGCTGACTAGTGGGACTCCAATGAACTTGTACATACCAGTAATTGAAAAACGATGAAACAAGTCTTCAAATTCGCTGTTCTCTCCTGATTTGTTGACGATTTCACGCAGGTCGTCAAATGTTTGAAACGTGGATGTTTTATTGACAATAAAACTTAACACTTCAGTATAGGGCAAGTCTATGAGTGGGAGTTGCTTGCCAAATACCCATAATCCGGCGAATTCACGTGTGACCATTGGATAGCGGGCTTGTATGTCAACCGGTGTTTGAAGGAGCGAAATCATGATGCCTAGATTAATTGTTGAAAAGTGTTCTTGAAGTTGAGCAATCATCTTTCGTAGACCTGTATCTCCGACAATTCTGCCGAGAAACAGCTCTACAATACGATTAAATTCATCTTTTTTGTTCGTGTGCGTGACTTCAACGAGTACGAACAAGAACAAATTAACACGCGCAAAAAAACGAATGAGTACGTGACATTGTTTTGTGTGCTGACCGATTTGCATGGTGAGTATATCGCGAAACGTCTCATTATTCGATTCTGTTTGGGCGAAAAGTGCGCCAAGATCATGACTTGATGACGTAATCGTCTCGGCGTAATGGTGGTTACAGACTGCTTGTTCGGTTAAATCAAAGAGTGAAAGTGCTTGTTGCGTTGCGTGTACAACCACACCTTCGTGATTGATATAGAAGGTTGGCCATGGCGGATTATAGCTGAGACGCTCGCTCATTTTTGTCGGTTGATATTGCGTCAGCATAATCAATGCTCGTTCTGCGATGAAATGTGTTAATAACGCTATTTTATCATGCTTGACAACTATTGCGTAAATCTATACAATCAAATACAAGTGAATAGCGCAACTCTTATCCAGAGAGGTGGAGGGACCGGCCCTACGAAGCCTCGGCAACCAAGGTGTTATGCGTGCATTGCTACAACGACGTTAGCAGCCACAACACTTAAACGGTGCCAAATCCGGCAGTATATCTGGACGATGAGAGCGACGCGCGCGAGCTGCTCATGCACAGCAGTAAGGTGTACCCGCGAAGTTGCTCTTGTAGACCAGACAAGAGTGATTTTTTTATTAGGAGTACATGATTCATGACGAATGCATCAGAGTTTAAGGGGTTCGAAACCCTTTCGTTGCACGCTGGTCAAACGCCAGACCCGACCACAGGGTCACGCGCAGTTCCAATCTATCAGACAACTTCGTATCAGTTCAAAGATACCGATCATGCAGCACGTTTGTTTGGCCTGCAAGAGTTCGGCAACATCTACACTCGTATCATGAACCCGACCACCGATGTACTTGAACAGCGCATTGCTGCTTTAGAAGGTGGCGTGGCTGCCTTGGCGCTTGCCTCCGGTCAGGCGGCACAGACCCTTGGTGTGCTCAACATCGCCAGTGCCGGCGACAACATTATTTCGTCGAGTGATTTGTACGGTGGCACGTACAATTTGTTCAAGCACACGTTACCCAAAATGGGCATCACCACAAAATTCGTCGACGCTCGCGATCACAACGGCTTCCGAAATGCGATCGATGATCGGACCAAGCTGATTTATCTCGAACTGGTGGGGAATCCACGCCTCGACATCGTTGATTTGGAGACAATTGCGAAGATTGCTCACGAAAAGGGTGTGCCAGTCATGGTTGACGCCACAACGGCTACGCCGTACTTGTGCCGACCAATTGAATGGGGCGCTGACATCGTATTGCATTCAGTGACGAAGTACATTGGTGGTCACGGAACCTCGATCGGTGGTGTGTTGGTCGATAGTGGCAAGTTCAATTGGAATAGCCCTCGATTCCCCGAAATGACCACACCAGACGCCTCATACCACGGTTTGGTCTATCACACATTGGGTGCACCAGCATATATCTTGAAGGCTCGTGTTCAGGGCTTGCGTGATATTGGAGCAAGCATCAGCCCGTTCAATTCATTTCTGATTTTGCAGGGAATTGAGACGCTCGGTTTGCGTATGGAGCGTCACAGTAGCAATGCACTCGCAGTTGCGAAGCATCTGCAGCAGCACAGCAAAGTGACGTGGGTGCGCTATCCAGGATTGAGCGACCATTCGAGTTATCATCTAGCCCAAAAGTACATGCCAAAGGGACAAAGTGGTATCCTTGGGTTCGGCGTGCAAGGTGGACGTGCTGCAGGAACAGCGTTCATCAACAAACTCAAACTCTTTTCGCATGTCGCAAATATTGGAGATGCGCGTAGTTTGGCCATTCATCCGGCATCAACGACACACAGTCAGTTGACGGCCGATGAGTTGACGTTGACCGGCGTCACCGAAGACTTCATTCGTCTGTCAATTGGCATCGAGACCATCGACGATATTCTGACAGACATTGACCAAGCATTGGCATCGTTGTAATCGTAATTAGGGCGAGTGGAGTCACTTTATGGCACATGCAACGACCGGTGTGGGGATGGTGAAAACGCACTATTTCGACTGCGCTGAGGACCTGAGATTGTCATCTGGGTTCGTGTTGCCCGGCTTTTGTCTGGCATACGAAACATATGGAGTCTTGAATCCGCAGCGAGATAATGCTATTTTGTTGCTTCACGCCTTGTCTGGTGATGCGCATGCTGCTGGCTTCCACTCGCCTTCTGATCGAAAACCCGGTTGGTGGGATGACATGATTGGCCCTGGACGTGCATTTGATACAAATAAGTACTTTTTTATTTGTAGTAATGTCCTTGGTGGATGTAAAGGAAGCTCAGGCCCTCTCACCTTGCATCCAACGACTGGTAGGCGTTGGGCGAGTGATTTTCCGGTTGTTACGATTGCGGACATGGTTGCAGCACAAGTGCGCTTAATCTCTCATCTTGGCATCAATCGTCTGTATGCTGTAGCAGGTGGTTCTATGGGTGGATTCCAGGCCATCGAATGGATGATTGCGCATCCTGATCGTGTGCAGAGTGCTATTTTGTTGGCAACGTCGGCAATCTCTTCTCCGCAAGCCGTGGCTTGGAATGCGATTGGTCGACAAGCAATTATGCGTGATCCAAAATGGGTAGGTGGTCACTACGAACTTGATGATGCACCTGTCGATGGATTGAGTGTGGCACGCATGATAGGGCATATTACCTACGTGAGTGATGCATCGTTGAAACAAAAGTTCCCGCACCGATTTGCGCACGCTATGACACCTGCGTATACACTTGCAGATGAATTCACGGTTGAAACGTATTTGAACTACCAGGCACAACGCTTCAATGAGCGATTCGACGCAAACAGTTATCTCTACATTACGAAAGCCATGGATTACTGGGATGTCACTCGTGAGTATGGTGAGCTCCACATGGCTTTTCAAAAATGGCGCAAACCCACGTTGCTCGTATCATTTGATTCTGACTGGCTCTACCCAACGTCTGATGCACTCGCAATCTTCAATGCAATCGGTGATTCTGCATCACACGTGGAGTTACATTCGACGGCTGGTCACGATGCATTTCTGATTGAATCCGATGTGCAAACGCCACTTATTCAACAATTTTTGACACAGGTTGAATCGGTGACCGTGTAATTGTGTGTTGAAAAACCTAAAAGAGTACGATAAAATCTGACAATAATTCTACATATTGTGGAAGTATTATACAAATCACATACATCTAGTTATCTCCACACTGCGTACTCATACATAGCAATACTGAATATCTGGTCTCGTCTTAGCTCCATTTATTGGCCACGTTGTGGCAGACCGTCGCACATGCGTCTAGATATTTGTGGTTGTAACAATGAATAATCAACATCCTGTTGATCTATTACCTGGATTTGCGTTATCGGTGCTCGATGACGACCAAGCACGTGTGGTACATGCGCATGTGCAAGAGTGTGAAGATTGTCAGCGCGAATTGCAGGAATTGATTCTCGAGCTGACTGACAATTCGGCTGTAGGTCCGCGTGCACGCGTAAGAAGGCAGTTTTTTGGACATATTCAATTTGATATGGACATGCGAGAAGCACTGCGAGAAGGTGCACGGCGAACGTCGTTGCGCTGGATTTGGGGCGCATTTTTGCTGATTTTGGGTTCGATTGTTGCGTCATTGCTAATGTGGAGTGGCATGCAACAACGTGAAATGCTCGCAAATGAACGTGTGCCAACGATGGTTGCGACGACCGATTCA
>VGPG01000025.1 GCA_016875555.1 Chloroflexota bacterium
GTGATGATAGGGATAAGTGCGTTCTTGAGGGCATGGCGCCATACGACCATCGATTCATCAAGGCCTTTAGCGCGTGCAGTACGAATATAGTCTTGTGAAATTACATCAACGATGCTGGCACGTGTATAGCGTGCTGTGATCCCCATGGGACCAAGGCCTAGCGCAATTGTAGGCATAATCCATGCTTTCCAGTCGTCCCAATTATCATTTGTAAGGCCAAGCGGAAGCATCTTGAGGTAGATAACAAATACCAACATCATCCAGATGGCAATGATAAAATTCGGAACGGTTAATCCAAGTGTAGAAATGAAGGTAATGGTGGAGTCAATCCAACTATTTTGTCGAATTCCTGCCAATATGCCAAATATGATTCCGCTGGTAATTGCAATCAGCACAGTCAAGCCACCGAGTTGAATACTCTTGGGCCAAACTTGGCCGATAATTTCAGCTACTGTCGAGTCGGGATTTTCGAATGAGGTACCAAAATCACCTTGGAGTGCCTTACTCATATATTTGAAGTATTGAACATGGATCGGCTGATCTAACCCGTATTTGGCAAGAATGTTTGCCTTTGCTTGCGGACTGAGCGGCATATTATCTTCGTCAAATGGTCCACCTGGGACAGAATGCATCAATAGAAATGCAACTATCGACACAATAAAGAAGACGAGAACCAACCCAAACAAGCGGTTGATAATATAGGCTACCATGCAGTGATCCTTCTAATGAACTGTAGTCTGGGGATGAGTGGAATTGCAATGTACAGGCGTTGACGATTGCTCGCCAACGCCTGTACCGAGTGGATGATTACGGAGCTGACTTGTAGTCGGCCACGCTCTTGTGGATGTAGAGTGAGCTCAACACATTGCTGTACGTTGAGATGCCCGGCCACTGGATGCCGTTGAATCCGGCCTCATTTGGCTCGACAGCCTCACCAACCAAGTACGGCTTAATCAAGCCGGTATTGATACGGTGCACGATGAAGATGTTCGAAGCATCTTCGACCAAAATGCGCTCTGCATCCTGGAACTGCTTGAGGCGACCTTCGATGTCGGTGCTAGCTGATGCCTCGTCGACCAACTTGTCGTAGGCCTCGTTCTTCCAGCTATGGCGACCACCGCTGCGGAACACGCCAAGCATATTCGAAGCATCGAAGAAGTCGATACCATATGACACCATGCCGAACTTCACTTGTGTGGGCTTGGCATTCAAGGCCTCCATGAAGATCTTGCGCTCTTTGTTGCTCACTTCACACTCGATATTCAAGTTAGCCTTGATGTCGGCACAGATACGGTTGGCTGCATCGATGCGGTTCTGTGATTCTGCGCGCAACCAGAGCTCAAGCTTGGGGAATCCCTTGCCATCTGGGTAACCGGCTTCGGCCAACAATGCCTTTGCTTTTTCAGGATCCCATGCCTGAATGTCCTTCAAGCCATCGCTGTTTGAAGCGTGGAAGCCGGGCATCAAGAATGAGTAGGCAGGGATGGCCTGTGCCTTGCCAAGAATATCTGCGATCAACGTGTCACGGTCGACCATGTGTGATAACGCTTGGCGAACCTTGAGGTTGTCGAACGGAGCCGATGTGGTGTCGAAGAAGAGGTAGTCAGTGCGGAAGTCCACTGCATTGGTGTACTGCTGCTTCTGCAACTCAGGGTCGCCGGCGATGATTTCGGTCTCGGCAGCACCGATGTACTCGCCACCGAGGCGGTCGATTTCACCGTTGCGGTAACCGATGAAGAAGGTCTCAGGCTTGGCGGCGATGCTGACCAACTTCTGGATCAAAGGCTTGTTGGTGCCCTTGTAGTCAGGGTTGGCTTCCCATACGACCTTCTCACCCTTTGTCCACTCCTTCAACACATAAGGACCGCTCGAAACTGAAGTGGCTGGGTCGTTGTTGTACAACGGACCATACTTTTCGAAGGCGGCCTTCTGCAACGGAGCGCTGTAGAGCAACTTCGCTGGCAAGAATGGGGCTGGGGTTTCGGTCTGGAATACCAACGTGTTGGCATCCACAGCAATCACGCCCAAATCAGTGTCTGGAACTTCGCCAGCACCGACCTTGTCCCAGTTCTTGATTGCACCAGGTGCGCTGTAGTACCACGCAAAGTCCCATGCATGGTCTTTGTTGGCAGCATACTGGAAGCTGGTCACCCAGTCTGCAGCAGTCACGGGAGTGCCGTCGTTCCACATCAAGTTGGGGTCGAGCTTGAAGGTCCATTCGGTACCATCAGCGTTCGGCGTCCACTCCAATGCGGCACCTGGCAACGGGCGGAAGTTCTTGTCCAAGCGAATCAAAGAATCGCTGGCCAAGTCACGGAATGCGCCGCCACCACCGTTGTACACGGTTACCAAGAAGTCAAGTGACTCAAAGGCGGCCGTGCTGTCGAAGTATTCCGTGATGACCTGCTGATCGGCCGGAGCCGCATCTGCTGGGAGCGTAACCCCGTTGATTGGCTGTGGAGCTGCGGTTGGCTCTGGAGCTGCGGTTGGCTCTGGAGCTGCGGTTGGCTCTGTCACCGAGGCTTGCGTCGGGATTACAACCGCCGTTGGCTCCTCTGCCGGTTGTTCTGCGGCTGGGGCGCCACCACATGCTGCAATGAACATTGCAGTCACGATGGCGAGTGCCCAACGCGCGTAGCGTTTCTGGGACATCTGTCTTCCTCCTAAATAAACGAACCCGATAATACCACTGAAGGCACTACCATCTATCAATCAACGTTGTTGACAACGTTTGACTGAACCATTCCATATCTTGCGCGTCGCACCGTACACGTGAGTACTACGCTATACACGTTACCGTATGAACTTCGCCACGGTATAGGGTATGTTAAGTTTAACCTAACATGTTCAATATAGCATTTATGT
This sequence comes from Chloroflexota bacterium, assembly GCA_016875555.1. Taxonomy (GTDB): domain Bacteria; phylum Chloroflexota; class Chloroflexia; order Chloroflexales; family Roseiflexaceae; genus UBA965. The sequence goes on from VGPG01000025.1 coordinate 2,866, forward strand.
ATTTTGTTGTCAACGAATGTTTTTATCTACTCATTTTCAAATCATAAGAAATGAAGATACATTGCAATACATGTTGTCACATTTCCTAAATCAAATTTTAGATCATAATCTGCATTAGCTGCCATCATTCCTACTTATCCATCACGATGTGCTTCGTTTAGGCGTAAAATAACGCTATGGAATGTTATATGGAGTGCTGTCGTGCATCAATATTTCATACGAGTCTGGTATGCGTGTCTTATTATTGGTGTAATCATCCTGGTGGTTGCACCACTCACGTTCCTTGCAACATCGGTGTTAGATGAAGTGCGTGAACGTGTAAATGGCAACCAAAACAGCGTTGAAATACCGCGAGCTGATACTATTGCAATCCCATTTACCGTCGATAATGAATCAGTAGCACTCGGATCAGATCAACAACCCACACTCGCCATTGGTGCACAACATGCTTGTGTGGTTACACGCTCAGCACTGCTCCTCTGCTGGGGTGATAATCAATTCAATCAACTCGGTATTGGTGTTGATGGTGATAATGTCGCATTCCAATCATCACCATCACCTGTCGTTGGTATGACTGACGTCCTGAGTGTAGCACTTGGTCGCAACCACTCGTGCGCTCTGCGATTTCAAATAGGTGAAATATGGTGCTGGGGCGATAATCAGTTTCGTCAGCTTGGCACCGAACGAAATGGTCCGCAGACCGTACGTTCTATTGCTGCTCGTGTCTCGCTCGTGCCACAGTCACAGCAAATTGTCGCCGGAGCAAATCATACGTGTGCACTTACTCAACAAGGTGAAGTCTGGTGCTGGGGCGATAACGAGTTTGCACAAATTGCATTAGAACCGTCGTTACAAGGTGTACAACCACAAAAAGTGCCTAATTTGCCAACGGATGTAGTTATGCTCCGTGCTGGCGCAAACCACACGTGTGCACTTACAACCCAGGGCCAACTCTGGTGTTGGGGCGATAATAGCCAAAATCAAATACTTGCCTCTAACGAACAGATCGTAGTAACCCCATTACAAGTATTTGTTGGTCAGTCGGTATCACAGTTTGGTGTGGCTCGCGATAGCACCTGTGCGATCACGTCAGATGCGCGCCTACAATGCATTGGAAAGGTCTTTCCGGCGTATCAAGATGCACTTGATTTGGTCGACGTCGCATCGCTCGAGTTTCAAAGTTCACCGTTGGGCCTTCAGTGTTTCGTTGCTCAACAACGTACTATTCGCTGTTGGAACGACACTTCCGTGGTGCTTGATGAACAACTACCCGGCCTAGCGCGCGTCAGTTCAGGAGCCCAATTTGAATGTGTATTGGTCCGTGCTGGTTTAGTGCAATGTCGTGGCGATAATTCGTTTGGTCAATTAGCATCCGCATTACCGCAGGCATCGTCAACCGAGTTTGAATACATCACACTCGGTTCAACTGGGCATCTGATGAGCGCCGGTTATGGGCATGTGTGTGCGATTTGGCAACTTGGTAACGTCATTTGTTGGGGGCGTAACTATGAAGGCCAAGTAGGCACACCACTTCAGAATGCGCAACACGCTATAGCAGTGCCGCATGAGCTCGAGATTGACGGTGTGATTGATGTTGTAGTTTCTGGTAATCATTCATGTGTGCTTCGCTATGATCATACTGTTCATTGTTGGGGCGACAATAGCGTTGGTCAATTGGGTATTGGCAATGCATTGTCCCAACACGACGCATCACCTGTTGCACAACTCGCTGACGTACAACAGATTGCACTGGGTATTGCACACACATGTGCGTTAATGCGCGATGGGCGTGTGGCGTGTTGGGGTGATAATCAATTTGGCCAGGTAACTGGGAGTGATGCAGCGGCAATCTTGCCGGTGATCGTTCCACAAGCGCAGAATGTGGTCAAACTCGTTGCAGGTGGTAATACGACGTGCGCATTGCAAAGTAGTGGTGTAGTGATGTGTTGGGGCGCATCAATTGGTGACGTCCCGGCATTTTCACCAATCACACAAATCAACGATGTGGTCGATCTCGCTGTAGGTGTAGCGCATGCTTGTGCAATTCAAACTTCGGGAGACGTTTATTGTTGGGGTGATCATCATTACAACGCATCAATCGCAGCGCAGTTTGTCAAAATCGCCAGTATTCCTAAAGCCCGTATTGTGACCGCCGGTACACATCATACCTGTGTCCTCGATATCCAACAAGATGTCTGGTGCTGGGGGTTAAATACGGTGGGTCAAGTAAATGGTGAGTCAACACCCACCCAACTGACGCAACCTGAATTGCAGTTTCGAGGTACATCGCACGTGGTAGCTGGCCATGATTTTACATGTGCGCGCAAACAAATCGGTACGATATCATGTTGGGGCAACAATCGCTATGCACAGCTTGGTGGCGATAGCGAATACATCCGATTCAATACGCTGGCTTCGGTAAATGCAGGTTTTGTGATGTCAAGTGGCGGGACCCATAGTTGTGTGCTGTTGATTGGGTCAATTACGCGTTGTTGGGGAGGGAACGAATATGGGCAACTCGGTGACGCTACGACGAATACATCGCCGTTCCCTCAAACTGTGCGCAACAACGAATCATTCGTTGCAATTGATGCCGGTCTCGCTCATACGTGTGCAATTGTTTCAGATGCGACCGTCCGTTGTTGGGGGCATAACAACTTCGGCCAATTAGGTAACCTCACAAATGAAAACGCAAACGCACCCGTCATCGCTGCAGTGCAAGACGTTACCAAACTCGCACTCGGTAATTCACATACGTGTGCATTGCTTCGTGATGGCGGTGGTGCATGCTGGGGTCGCAATGAGGATGGACAACTAGGTGTCGGTGGAACTGCTCACTCTGCAACACCGCTACGAGTGGCCAATTTATCCGCTGCAATCGATATTTCAAGTGGGGCAAACCATGTCTGTGCAGTACTTGCGGAGGGCACGGTATGGTGTTGGGGGAGTAATCAATATGCACAAATTGGCATAGGTGAAGCAGGCCCGGGCATTTCTATTCCCACACAAGTTCCCGGTATAGAAAACGCGATTGCCATAGGATTAGGTGATCATCATACCTGTGCTGTCCTCTCAGATCGCACTGTTTGGTGCTGGGGATGGACCAACTTTGGTCAGGCTGGTGGTGAGACCATCGGCGAACAAGCCATCATTCTCAAACCGCAACGTGTCAGCGGTCTCTCCGATATCGTACAACTTGAAGTAGGTGGTAATCATTCATGTGCACTTACGCAGAGCGCAGAAGCCATATGTTGGGGCGATAACTTTAACGGTCAGTTAGGTAATGGCTCAACAGACGAACCCATTCGTGTGGTGCCACGAATTGTTTCAGGTGGCAACAGATTTTTTCGCCTTGCTGCAGGTGGCGCACACACCTGTGGACTAGTACAGGATGGTGATGTGCTGTGTTGGGGTTGGAATAAACTTGGCCAGGTGGGTAATGGGAGTTACGGTGTAACCACCGATGTCGTGCTGCCATCACCGGTTGTTGCACTCAACCAGATATCTACCATATATGTCGGCGCAAATCATGTCTGTACGACAAGTATGCGCGGACGGGTGTTGTGTTGGGGAGCCAATACGACTGGACAAATTGGCTCAGGTCAGTTTAGTGATTCGACAGGTATTGCCACCCCACAAAACGTCAATCTTGTTGTTCCTGCACTGGCAGTCACTGTGGGCGCAGAACATTCATGTGCGTTGTTGAATACCACTGAGTTATCGTGTTGGGGGAACAATTTATACGGGCAAATTGGCAACGGATTTGCCGGTGAAATTGCCCATACCGCGATTCCGAATTTTGTCAGTACGCTAATCGGTGTGTCTTACTTTGCGAGTGGTGCAAATAATAACTGTGCAATCGTCAACGGTGAAGTCTTCTGTTGGGGTGATAATCAGTACGCACAGGTTGGTCAACCAACGGCTGGTGTTGGTGACATTCGTGCACTACCTACGAAAATCGCGTTATTGTCAGATATGCGTGCCGTCACCGTCGGTAAACACCATGCGTGTGCGCTCTCAAACACCGGCTCCGTGTATTGTTGGGGGCGGAACAATCAGCTACAACTCGGTGGCTTTGTTGGTGAACAATCTGCCACACCATCTGTCGTACAAAATGTCGCCAACATCATCCAAATAAGTGCTGGAGATGATCATACCTGCGCACTTTCTTCGCAGGGAAGAGTGTATTGTTGGGGGAGCAATGGGGCTGGCCAACTAGGCAGTCAGTCATCCGATTCTGCATTTGTTGAAGTGCAAGGCGTAGATAACATCCAACAAATAGCCCTAGGCAGCGCGCATACGTGTGCGTTTAATGGTACTTCGGTTGTGTGTTGGGGCAGCAATGAACATGGACAACTCGGCGTAGGCGAAGTAACAGAACCCGTGACTTTGCCCGACAATCGGACGTCAATTCAGATTGATGGGCAAGTCCTTCAAATTGCTGCTGGTGGCAACAGAAGCTGCGTCATCACTGCACAAAATGGCGAGGTGTGGTGTTGGGGGCAAAACGAGAACGCGCAGCTCGGTGTCACCAACAACCCTGATATTGCGGCACCGGTCGCAGTCAACCAATTGTGGAGTATGCAGGCGTATCCGCGAATCCCGGGAGTAGCGACTCCAATTCCAACGGCTCGATTGCCTATACCTACGGCAACTGCCATTGCCACACAAGTACCGGTGCCGACGGCTACGCTGATACGCCCGGAGAGCCCTTGATGACTATTTGTTTTCTGGTGTCCATTCGGGAGGCAGTTGGGCTCCTTCACCGAAGAAGAATGTGTCCATGGCCTGCATCAGTACCTTCTGCGCTTGTGGATCAACAAGCGATAGCCCATAGTGGTTAATCAAGATACGCTCTTGTTCTGGCCACATGGCCCATGCCTGCTGCGAGACTTCTTGATAAATGCGAGATCCTAAAACTCCGGGAAACGGTGGTGCTTTCAAACCAGGCAACTCTTTGCCGAGTTTTGCACAAGTCACCATGCGTACATTTGGATTGGTCATTGATTTCTCTCTGTGATGCAGTAGCATAATCATCCGTATGATACCATGCAGAATTGGCTTGAGTATGAGAATTGTGCGTATAATCAGGAATACTCTGATAGTACGTGAGCGAATATGCATATTTCACTCGTATCTACACCAGCACTCATCATCGATGAACAACGATTAGATGCAAACATTGCACGTTGGCAATCGCATGTGAATCAGCATGGCGTTGCGCTTCGTCCGCACATCAAAACACACAAGACCATAGAAATTGCACAAAAACAACGCGCCGCCGGTGCCCGTGGTATAACATCAGCAAAGCTCAGTGAAGCTGAATGCTTCATTGATGCTGGTTTCGATGATGTCTTTGTGGCATACCCAATAATCGGTATCGACAAATGTCGGCATGCGGCACGACTTGCACAACGATCACGTCTGATAGTCGCAGTTGATAGTCTTCATGGCGTTGCACAGCTTTCTGCTGCAGCCGCAGAAATCAACGTAGAGCTGCATGTGCGTGTTGAAGTGGATTCAGGACTCCATCGCTGTGGTGTTCATCCAGATCACGTCAACCTTCTAGTGGATGCTGTCGTTCAGTCGCCACATCTCGTGTTTGACGGCTTGTTCACATACCGCGGTGCGTGGTTTGCTGGGTCAAATGGTCGTCACCCACACGATCTAGGTATCGAAGAAGCAACACTACTCGTGCAAATCGCTGACCAAATACGCCAGCGTGGTATAGCAGTACATGCGGTGAGTGTTGGTTCAACACCCACCGGTTTATCAGCTGCCACCGTGCCAGGGGTAACCGAAATCCGTCCTGGTACCTATGTGTTCGGCGATGATATGCAGATACATGCTCAATCGTGTACACCAAGCCAAGTTGCACTGTCCATACTGTGTACAGTGATTAGTCGGCCAGATGCACGTACTGCCACAGTAGACGCTGGTTCGAAGACATTCAGTGGTGATGTCAACTTTGAACGCATGAATTTAAAGGGGTATGCAACTGCAGTCGATTATGATGCTACTCTGGTGCGCATGTCCGAAGAGCACGGTGTACTTGCGCTTGCTGAAGGGGTTGACCTGCTTATCGGTACACGAATTGCACTACGTCCCATCCATGTATGTACTACCGTGAATCTATCGGATGAGCTCTATCTGTGTGACTATGGAATTGATGATTGTCGACCTATTTCGGTCGTTGCACGTGGAAAGCGGTGGTAAACATGGCAGATGTTCCGTATGCATTAACCTTGTCTGAAGTGTCATATCCATGGCTTATGTGCGATTCATCGGTGCTTGATGCAGATTGGCGTGGATCGTCAACACAACTTATTTTGAGTAATGCACTTGATGCGTCACCCCAACAGTTCGCCACAACAGTTCGCCTGATTGCGACGCCACATTTTTTGTGGATTAAGTATGACTGTGCGGATGCGGACGTGTGGTCAACGCTCTCTGAGCATGACACGCCGCTCTATACCGAAGAAGTAGTTGAACTTTTCATTGCACCAGGTCACGAATCCCCAACGCGTTATTTTGAATTGCAGTCGAATCCCCTAAATGCACATTTTGATGGGATCATCCATAATCCCGACGAACATCGTAGTACGATGTCGCTTGATTTGAGTTGGGATCCACAGTGGTTCAGTTGGACGCGTACCGATGCTTCGGGCTGGCGTTGCGTGTGGGCGTTGCCTTGGCAAATCTTTGGTCGTGATTCAGGAAAAGGCGTTTGGCGCGCGAACTTTTATCGCATAGAACGGGTTCGAGCTACGGGAGTCGTTGAGACAAGCGCATGGTCTCCTACGCTGCGTGTTCCTGTTGATTTTCATATACCTAGTCGATTCGGTGTTATCACGGTGTGTTGATGCAACAGCAACTTCTCGATGCGGATCAGTGGAGCACATTTGTGGCGATGCTCGTGAATCGAGTATCGCCTATGCTTCAACCGGCTGATGTAATTGACACATTAGGAACTTCTGCGTTGTATGTCATGAGTGAGGAGTGGTGGGATCCGAGTACCATTGATGTACATCCACGCATGGTTAAGCAACCGGTTTCTGCGTTACGCTCGTTGCGCCAACGACAACTTTTGCGGCTTCGACAGTTGGGGGTACAGGTGTCATTGACATGGCATGCAGGCATTGATGAGGCACTTGCGTCGCACATCAATTCAGCGATAGACTCTGGTGAATTGGTCGGAGTCTATGGGATTGCCGGTCGCCAGTTCGCACTGGTTCACTCATTTCAAAACGGTGTAATGAAGATACAACGCGGTGCGGATCATGTCGATGTCGTTGACCCCGCTACGCTTAGAACTCCTGGCGGTATTCAGTGCGTGACGTGCGATATCTGCGCTCGCGACATAGTTAAGCCGTACGAGCATGTAGAATGGACGTATGAGTTGTTATTCTCCACATCGTCTGTAGCGTTTGATACGCCAGGGCATCCAATCCGCGATTGGCAAGTTTGGCATATAGGCGTTGATGCGTTCGCTGTGGCTGCATTCTCAGCCGAAACAGCAGCGCCACTAGCAATTGTTTCCGAAAACGTCGTACGCATACTTGCGGCATTCGATTGGCGCATACGCTGGTTACACCAACAGTTACAACGTGCTCACCAAGTATCAGCGCATCAGGCGTTGCCGCACGCCATGAGCGCATGTGAGGACGTGGTATTTTATCTCGACATCCTCCTAAAACAGTATCAACCGGGTATTCGGACGCGGTCATTATCGTTGGCAGACGGCGCACTCATTGCTGAAGCCTGTCGAGATATTCGACAGGCTTTGCTTCTTCTCAAGTCGTATTTACATGACGTTATCGCATAGTGGTGGGCCGGACTGGATTCGAACCAGTAACCAAGTCGTTATGAGCGACGTGCTCTGCCGTTGAGCTACCGGCCCCTGCCTATATCGTAGCATGTGGATGTCGCAGTTGCAAGTTAACAGCTGTTTTTTATATATCGACATCGATCGAATATTTCAGTGCCTTTTTCCCATAGTTTCTGAGGTAGTTCTAGCTGCCAATACAGGATATCTGGCCATGTGATTCCTTTACGTAGATTAGTATCAGCATTAAAGACGGTTGCATTGACAATCAGTCCCATATTCCACAGAATCAATGCGCATACGAGTACGACAAGAATGTTGCGTTGCACGCGTTGTTCAAGTTGCATGATGAGGTACCCAAGACCAAAAATAAACAGCGGTGAGCATTCAACCAGCCTGCGAAAGCCAAATGCGCCAGTAAGATGCCACGTCGTACCAAAAGCACCATTGATCCAAACTTGTAGGACGAACGCCAAAAGGAGTGGTACCCCGTAAATCGGATAGCGCCGTGTAAAGGCGACTAATCCGACTGTGGCAAACATTAGGATTGGGCTCCAGACAAATGCCCCACGACTGAATGGTTGTATTGACACTGGTGAGTTTTGTATGCCACAAAGTGCTTCAGGTCGGGTATCAAAATCAATGAGTGTGTCAATTGCATGTGGACTGCAGAGGTTTAATTTGCCAGATACTTCGCCAGCAGGTTGCGGTTCTCCATTCACAAACCAATACGCCGCAATCTGGGGAGTCAACATAATGATGGCACACAAAAGTGCGAGCAGCCAGCACTTCATCATGGGCCAATCGGCTGTCACCTCGTGCTTACGCAGCGCGCTCACAACATGCATCACAACGCTGTATGCCGGTAGTATGCCAAAAAGAATTAACTGTTCGCGAACAAGGAACATTCCTCCTGCACAGATGCCTAGTAGCATCCACCAGCGAGTTGCACAAGGTTGATCGAGGGTTTTTATCCAGCAATATATAAACGCAGATGTCACGAAAAACCCATTTGCGTGAGCGAATGGCATCTGGATTGTCATGTAGTACACGAGCGGTGTGGCTAACCATATGCCCAACGTTGCCAGACTCGCACTGAACGCCGTTAACCATTTGCGAGACAATGCGTAGCAAATGAGTAATCCGAAGAATCCGTAGAGCGCCGATGCGTAGCTGATTGCACGTTGATATGGCCAACTAAAGCCGTCCGCTGGTGTGGACAAGCCAATCTCGAGCGCATGGAGCAGTCGCAACACCAAATCGGTAGCTATAAACCATGGTGCCCACAATATTGCAGACCCAACTGGTGCGATGTTCCCATACAGTCCTGTTTTTTCGCGAATACGATCGGGCATGAGAATGCTTTTTTCGATGCCAGAGTTGGGATTGAGTTGCGCAAAAGTTGTGTATTCGTTCGCAAAATCAATGTCTTGATCGAACCACACCGACCGTAGCCATGCATAATACTGCACCTCGTCAGTCGCATAAACACGTGGGAATGCCACAACTAACGAGAGCATGAATAGGACGCCGAGCAACAAGTGCCCGGCGTCGAATGACCGTAGATAACGAAACCGTTCCCGCATGATGATTACCTATCGCTGGACAGTAATGTATGGCGCATATAGTTCAAAATTAGCATCGGTGTACGTGACTGTGAATTCCTCATTGATGCTGGTAGTGCTTGGGTTGCCGGCACCATCAAGGAACTTCACGTAGATGCGATAATTACCGCTAGCCGTAAGTTCATCAAGGCCGTTCAGCAAATTCCAGTCAAATTTGCCGCCTGTCACTTCCACAGCACCCCATTTCAAAGTGCTCTTGGTATCATCTGCAGGACCAGTGACCTTTTCGCTGGCAACCCATACACCCCAATAGCCGCCTGTGTACAAGTTGTCAGTAATTGTTCCACCTGTCAACGTGAATTCACCTTCGAACGACTCGGCATAGCTCGGCGTGAATGACAGCGTTGGCGGAGCCGCCACGGTCGGGGGCTCGACATCGTAAATCAACGTCATTGCGCGATCTTCGAAGTTACCTGCATGGTCAGTCAGACGAACTGTTGTGCCAACTTGATTCGCTGTGCCTGTTTGTTGTAAAAAGACACGAATCGGCTGATTTAACATACTGTTGACGTATGTGCGTTCGTTTGACCCTGAAAATTGGAAGGTCGAAAGTCCTGAAAGATCGGTGATTCCGGTAATCGTGAATTGTGCATCCAAGCTTCGTGTGTAGAGTTCATCTGCAAACGAAGAACCCTGTTCTGTCGATAAATCAAGGAAATTAGGGGTGCTCTGTTGGCTACGGAGTGTGGCATCCACACCGACGGTGCTGCTGGTGTCGGAAATCATGCGATTAGTGATCCACGAACTTATTGGTTGATTTGAATTGTCATATAAGCGTACATGGACGAAATTGGTCGTGTTCACCGCAAGCCCGCCGACGGTGAACACCGGGTTCGCGAGAGTGAAACGCTTGAATTCTGCTCCACTTGGATCTGTCGTCGGTTTTGCGGACGTACGCGTTACACGAGCAACGTACTTAGTAGCAGTACAGTCACTCGACATAGAAATACTACCAAGAACTGATGTTCCGCTTACCGCTGTTGCACCATTTTCCAGAGATACTGATGCTTCACAACTTGCGTCCGAGAAGGTTGATGTGTAGGTTGTCCAGTACACATCTCCATCGGTGAGTGACACATAAAAGACGCTCAATCGGAGCCCACCACTGAATGGAGACACGAGCAGTTGTGGTTTGCCGAATTCGATTTGAGGTATATTAAATCCGCGATTGTTCCATGCGCCATTCTCATAGGCTGCGAGTGTGAGAGGGCCGGATACGTAGTTTGTACCGGCCGCGTAAATTTTACCGGTTGAATCAATGAATTTACCGAGACCACTTGCTTGCGTCCCACTAAATTGCGGAATTCTGGTTATTTGCGCTGGTGCGGGCGCGCCACCGATGTTTTCCCATCGGTTCCGTGTGAAATCGTACTGAGTAATGAAGTTGTATCGAATACTACTGCCAGAATTTGTGTTTTCACCAGAACCAAACGACACATACAACTTACCGTTGTCTCCCATTTGAGCGGATGGATAAAAGCACCCGAATGGGACGATTCCCAACATCGATCGGTTACATGGGAACGGGTCAAGCTTGCCCATTGATCCGTTGATGCCGGTGATTGTTAGTGTCGAAGGGTTTAAAAATCCGCCGAGCGCAATGAATGCGGGACCTGAGTGTTTAAATGAACCACCAATGAAAAAACGCCCGTTAGGAAGGCCTGCAAACGAGTCGATGGCAGAGTACTGAGGGCCATAGACTGGTTGATTTGATATGAGCTGCCAGTTCCCCGAAATGGTGCCACCAGTTTCAGCCTGTGCGTTCGTGATCACGCTGTAGTAGCCATAGAGTTCTTTACCATCTTGATATGCCACAGTGCCCATCAACACGTGCTGATTCGTGACCGCCATACCACCCATGGTGAAGAGTGGACCGGATAAACCAGTCACCGTGGTAATCTTCATACCTGCATAGGGGTTGCTTTTGGGCGCTGAAGCAGGTATGAAAAGCAAACGAAAACCGTCGCGAGTGATTTTGCCGATGTATACATTTCCTGCTGCATCACTTCGTGCAATCGTTGGAGTGACTAACACGTGATACGAAGTATAGCTGTCTGTATCGGTATATTCAGTACTGCGGAATTGTGTGTCCGAACAGTCACCACCATGCTTTACTGCAAGTGGATTAACGGCACGTACAACCATGCGCGCGCGGTTGCGAATAAATGTTTCGCCAGTGCCGTCTGCATCACTGACGGCTACATAAATCAACCCATTTGGGTGATTTGCTGCTGATACTGTATGACCGTATCGTTGGTAGACACGGCATGTAGTGACGATGTTACCTAACGACGCTTCTGCCTTGTTTGCTGGCACAAGTAACATCGAAAAGCACATAATCGCTACCCAAAAAAGGATGTAGTATTTCCGATTCATACAACTGCCTTTAACTATGTTGATTACACGTATTATAGTATGACAATATATAGTATACACCTAACCATCAACTTATCATAGACTGATAACTCAGTGAAATCAGAGAAGAAATGCTTATATTCCTATGAATTCTTCTTCATTACAATCATGATCATCGATCGTGCGCCAGGGAATATGGCTGAAACCACTGCAATGAATGCTTTGACGATCCAGCGATGCGGCACTTTGAGAACTCTTGGCCACTCAAGACCGACCCATTCATAAGCACTGTGGTACGAATGCTGAGCGACCGTATATGCGCTCTCATTGGCCATCCACATGAGTTGTGGAATGGTAAAGAGACGACTATGTGTGTAATAGCGTGCTTCACTTCTCAACTGAGCCCAGCGATTAAATTCGTCGGTGTGATCAAATGGCTGCCAGAACAAAACATCGAAAAGTGTACGCATACGACTTTTGAAATAAAACTGATTCGGTGTGGTGATAATCAGATGACCGTTTGGCTTCAACATCGTATGAAAGAGTTCAAGCGCCTCGAGCGGTGGATTGGCAAGATGTTCTATGACTTCCGAAAACACGATAATATCGAACGCCGCTTCGTCGTATGGTGAAGGTTCGTTGTCAATGTTCCAACGCCGTACCTCTACGCCCAATCGCTGCCAGACGTCTGCGCGATGTTCAGGGAACAAATCGGTACCGCTGACCTCATAACCGGCATCAACGAGCATTTCGGTAAAATGACCAGGATTCACCCCGATCTCGAGTACGCGTTTACCCGGTAATGTGAGAACCTGTGCAAGTACTGCCGTGAAACGATAGCGATGGTACCGAAAGTACTCTGGTTTGCTCTCAGGATTGCGCTGGTGATATGTTTCAACGATGTGAGATGCGCGTTGGGTGTAATTGTTCATACGGCCTCTTGATATGCGTGCGTGCAAATGGAAACAAGTGCACGCGCCCGTGCTGCATACGTGTGTGGTGCAACGATGTGACTCGCACGCATGCCAAACAGTTGGCGAAGATGTGGGTCACTGATGAGCGTGTGTAACGCACGTGTGAGATCAGATTGATTGCCACGTTCAAACGTAAACGCACCGTCATCTCCCACGATTTCATGCAGTGCGGGCATTTTCGGGCACACCACAGCCCGTTGCATTGCCATATATTCAAAGAGTTTGAGTGGTGAAGCGGTTTCATCGGTCACGGTATCGGGTATAGCAAGTATGTCGCTTGCAGCCAAATACTCAGCCACGGTGCGTTGGTTCACCACGCCTACGAACACCACGTGTTCCACAATATCAAGACGTTCGCACTGCGCTTTAAGTTCCGCGATTTCTTGTGGTCGCCCACCCACAAAGTAAATAGCACTCGTGTTGCGTACCTCTTCAGAAAGCGCTGCAAACGCAGAGACAAGTAGATCGAGTCGCCGATAGGCAAATGTCAATCCCGCATAACAAATCAGCGTGATATGGGGTGGAATATGCAGTCGTTCACGTACATCTTGTTGATTCTGAGGTTGGTAAATGGCATCGTTATATGCATCTGGGAGTACATCAATGCAATCTGCTGTGCGCCATTGTTGCCGGACAAGCAGGTCTTTGAACGTCTGGGTCAGAGAGACGATGCGACTCGGTTGCTTGACGGTCACGTCGTCAATGGTAACAACGAGCGAATCTGCCCACGATTCTTTTGGGCGGGAGTGATTTGTTTGCTCAAGATGATGAATTTCGTATACCACTTTGGCGCGTATGAGTGATGGCGCAAACTTACTGAACCAGTAGCTACAAATCACTTCACGTACAAAAATGATATCCGTGTGCTGCCCCTGTCGTTTTTGCCAGCAGAGCATGATGAGTACTATCCAGGCAAAGACACTTCGCTCTAGATAGTACCAGAGTGTTGATCGGTAGAGGCGCGACAGACGCCCAATGCCAATGCGTGGGATGTATGTGACCCCCAGCTCGTCAAAAGGATTCACCTCTTTGGTCATACGGGGAATGATGATTTGAAGCGCGGCATGCTGTGCGCGAAGTTCGCGGAGTGTGGAATACGTCTGTACCGCATTGGCTGAACCCAAGGTGAGACTCGTTGGGTACGCGACATAACAGATTGAAGGTGTGTGATTTGTCATAATGATTGGTAGATCTCAATCAGCTCTTGAGCGATGGCAGCGCTACGAAACGCCTGAGCAAAAGGTATGCATCGTGATGAGAGTTCACCGTGAGCAGATATGGCCGAGCACACTCCCTCTGCAAGTGAATGTGCATCTTGCGGATTGACTACAGCCCCGCAGGATGCGTCACGCACATAATCACTAGCCCCGGTTGTGCGTGTTACGACTGGTGGCGTGCCCACGGCTGCTGACTCAATGACGACACGACTAAATGATTCTGCGATAGATGGCACTACGGTCACATCTGCGCCGGCAAGGTAATCGCGTGCTTCTATGTGTGGGATCGCTCCAACCAGATGAACACGATCTGCGATGCCTAATTCGATAGCACGTTTTTGTAGGTACGCACCATAATCGCCATGCTTAGGAGTTGTGCGATTTGGACCAACAATTAATGCATGGGCATCATAACCGCAGGAGAGTATCGCTGGCAGTGCTTCTACGAGGTATTCAATGCCTTTGAATGGATGTAGACGGTTCAGACTTAGGATGATACGTGCATCGTCGGTAAGTTGATGTTTGTCTATCAGTAGCTGTCGCGCCTGCGTGCGGTATGCGTTGATGTTACTGTGTGCATCAACAAATGAATGATCGGTTATGTTATAAGGAATAGCACGTAATTTGTGGTCTGATACTCCGTACGTGCGTGCTACCTGTGCAATTTGCCGTGAGTCTGCTCGCACATAATCCGCTTGCTGTAATGTCCATCGAATCAGAAGACGCACCAATCGATATCGTGCATATCCGTAGTCAAATGCCTCGACTCGCATGATGTCAGCACCAGGGAGTGTGATGGCGAGTTTGCTTTGATGTGGCTTGGTGAACGCAACGGCAACGCCCAATGGAAACGCCGTTTCCACGTGAATGACGTCGTATCCGGGTTGTGTTTGAAAAAACGTACAAAAGCTGGATATTGCGCCAACGAGGTATGGGTAGCCTGTTACCGGCTCAGCCAATTTGTTGCCAAGTGCAATTACGCTAGAAGGACGTGTCGGTAAGTAGTGTACGACCGTTTCGCCCACACGTTTCATGGTTGGTCGACGCGATGCCGATGAAATAGTCGCAATCTCGACTTCATGGCCGAGATTGCGCCAGTGTTGAATCACTTCTGTGTGAATTTGATTGCCCAGTGCATGTTCATCATACCGTGGCAAACAATACAACAGTCGCATGCACCTTACTCCTGAGGCGTTTTCTTGCCCTTTTTGTATGCCAACATCACATACAGTGGGTCACTGCCGTCAAATGCCTCTTCAAGCGGGTGAATAATCCACGCAAGCACCATATCTTTGATTATGAATACCCGCCACCATTTCGTGAGTTTTGTTTCGTGGTAGCGCCCATTCAGGATACTTCTCCCAAATGCATGACGCGCTGTCACAATGGCGTTGGCTGGGTCTAGATAGGTCTGTTTGATGTCATCGTCGGTATAAAAGCGAAAGAATGATCCACTTTTGCCGACCTGATCGAACGTGTTTTTGGCGACTTTGGCAAAGTTGCGTACCCCCGCAAAAAAGCTTGTACGTTCAGTACTGGTGAATGGTAACGTCATCACCGCCAGCCCGTCATCTCTGAGAACGCGCGCTATTTCTCGCCCGACTGCTTTGTCGTCAGGGATATGCTCAAGTGATGAAACAGCGCTAATCCGTTCAATTGTG
>VGPG01000026.1 GCA_016875555.1 Chloroflexota bacterium
CGGGCGCTCGAACCCCACAGCTTGCTCTTCATCGAAGAGCCCGTGCTCTCCGAGAACTACGAAGCCATCCGCGATATTGTTAATGCAGCGGCCATCCCGATTGCCCTCGGCGAGCGGCTCTTCTCGCGCTGGGACTTCAAACGCATCCTCGCCGACGGCCTGGTTGACGTCATCCAGCCCGATTTGTCGCACGCCGGCGGCATCACCGAGGTCAAAAAGATCGCCTCAATGGCCGAGGCCTACGACGTCGCCATGGCCCCACACTGCCCCCTCGGTCCCATCGCCTTGGCTGCCTGTCTGCAAATCGATGCCACCTGTCACAACGCCACCATTCAAGAGCAAAGCCTCGGCATCCACTACAACAAGGGCAATGACTTGCTCGACTATCTCGTCGATCCGACAGTCTTTCAATACAAAGATGGCATGGTCAACATCCCCAACGGCCCTGGTCTCGGCATCGAGATCAACGAGGAGTATGTGCGCGCCAAGGCCAAAGAAGGCCACAACTGGAAGAATCCGATCTGGCGGCACAAAGACGGCAGCGTCGCAGAATGGTAGGTGGTCATGCGGCGTGCGTTGCTTCTCCTCTGCATAACGGTGGTCATCAGTGCCTGTCAAGCGCAAACTCCGGCGCAGCCGGTTGACACGCTCCAAGCACTAGAGACACCGTGTACAACCGATTGCGACCGCATCGTAGTTGCCATGACCGTCCGTGATACCATGCTGTTTGCGCAGAGCGACATCGCAGTCGCCGTAGGTCAAACATTGGCTATCGACTTTGAGAACACGTCACGCCTACCGCACAACATCGTGATTGTTGATGGTGACATGCGCGTGGCCACTGAAATCAATCGTGATGCCATCAATCAGGCCGATTACCTACCCCAACACCCGGCGGTGATTGCCTCGATGCCCATGATTATGCCCAATCAGACCGGCGGCATCACCTGGCAACCAAGTCAGTCCGGCACCTACCTGTTCATCTGCACCTACCCAGGGCACTTTGATGCCGGCATGTACGGCACCATCACGGTCAAATAAACACACACGGAGGATGGATTCGCTGAATCCATCCTCCGTGTGCATGGTGTATTAATTATGACTGCCGTGCCAATAACGGGAATATCCCTGCTTTGATTGGCGCACCCTCTTGTAACCCCAATCCGTCGGTCATCACGTGCGATTTGCCGTTGAACCGAGTGCCATCAGGGTAGTAGATGAGTGCTAGCACGCGCCGTGGCTTCTCCGACTGATTTGCATGCGCATAATGAAAGCACAAGCCGTTGTGGAATGTCAACGATCCTGCTTTGAGTGGCACCTTGACCGCACTCTGCTGTGCAAGCCCGGCACTCTCCTCAAACGCAAAAATATCCTGCGGATTGACCAAATCAATGCCCGTCAACTTGCCCCGTTTGTGTGAGCCTGGCACAAACATCATGCATCCATTGTGTTCATCGACGTCGTGCAACGGGATCCAGGCTGAGAGTGCGCCTGACTCGTGCATCGGCCAATACGGGAAGTCTTGGTGCCACGGCGTTGCCTTCGAGTCACCCGGCATCTTCCACAACGCATGGTCATGGAACAAGCGAATCCCCGGTGCCCCCGTCAACTGCAGGGCAATCTGGGCCAGTCGCTCGTGGAGCACATACTTGGCCATAATCCCATGGTCACGCCATGTGTTGACCCGCTGATTCAGCACTTTGTAGTAGTTACCACCAGCGCGATCAGTCTGAATGGAGCTTTGGGCATCGGTCAGCATCACTTCTTCGAGTGCCTGACCGAGCTCATCAAGCTCTGCCGGGCTCAGCACATTGTCAATCTGCACAAAGCCGTGTTCACGATAAAAGTCAATCTTTGACTGTGGGAGTTGCATCGGCGCACCTCTCTCTGTTGGGCGATTATGATCCGTCTCAGGATACCATGAATGCACTCGGACTAATTCAACGGCACAAAGCGTAACACCACGCGATTCGCCCCATCCAACAAGCGTAATTCGTTCTCATCACGAGCATACGTGGTTACCTGCTGTAATACAGTCACGTACTGTTGCTCAAGTTGGTCGCGATTATCGCCGATACACGCCATCATGGTCATGGTCATTTGATCCATGGTCAGTGTGTCGCCACTCACACGATAATTCCCACCATAATTATTACAAAAGCCAACCCCTCCAAAGGTGTCTTGGGTAAACGCTAAATTGACAATGATGCCATCTGGCGGTGTTTGATCGTTCATTGAGAGCAGTTGCCACTGTGTGTTTGCCAGCGTGTTACCACCCGGCATCGCACACGCAACGACGGTCATCAACAGTATCATCCACAGCAACATTCGTCGTGGCATAAGATGAATCCTTTCGCAGTGTGATCGAATATTCACACACAGTGTTGCGCTTTAGCGCTGGTACACCAAGATAGCCTGCCCCGTTACATCGCGTAACTCAAGTTGTTCACCGACAACCGCATATGACGCAACCGCTGACAACGCATCGAAGTATGCCTGTTCGCGCGTCATAGTATCTCCTTCGGGACAAAACATTTTCGTGGCGGCAATAGCAGGATTAATCGTCACGGTATCACCATCAACCGTGATATTACTACTGTACGTATTACAAAAGCTCATTCCCGCAATTTGTGTTCCTTGAAACTCCAAAGAGACCGTGAGTTCTGCCAACGGGGTACCATTCATACTCAGCAACACCCACTCACCGCTAAGTGGGGCCTGTGGCGGTGGTGCTTTTTCATCAACCACTGGTGCTTCTGGCGTCGTCGTACAGCCCCAACTTATCAGTGCCCACACCATCACAATAACAAAACGGTGCATCTTTTGCCTCGCATTACTTCATCACGACCTATTACCCACACAATGCGTGTTCATAGAACATGACGCACCAGGCACATGGTTCGTTCCAGTCCACAACAACAAAAGGCGGGAGATGTCGCTGAAATCCCCCGCTCACGTGCCATATCGTTTAGCGATTAGCTGGCCACCGATGCATTGACCAACTGCCGTCGTGCCGCATAGCGGAACGCCGCAAAGGCCTCTTCGTTGACGAAGACAAAGCGTGCAAGTTTGATTTGTGTTTGTTGCTCCAAAAAGCGTGATACTGTGCGAATAGCGATGGTCGCTGCCTCGTCGAGTGGATACCCAAAGATGCCCGTGCTAATCGCCGGGAACGCAATCGTCTCGACATCGTTGGCACGCGCCAGCTCAAGCGCATTGCGATAGGCCTGCTCAAGCAATACCGCATCTTCGGTACGACTGTGCCACCGTGGCCCCACTGCGTGAATGACGTATGTTGCCCGTAACAAAAAGCCAGGGGTAAGCCGTGCTTCGCCTGTCGGACAACCACCAATTTCGTTGCAGGCACGCGCCAGCTCCGTACCGGCGGCCCGATGAATGGCGCCACATACACCGCCACCAGCAGTCAACGACTCGTTGGCGGCATTGACGATAGCGTCAACCCGTTGCACGCAAATATCGCCTTGGACGAGTTCGAGTAAATTTGCGCCACACAAATACTGCATTAAAACACCTCATGAATGACGTGAGTTCTTTGCAGGTGCGTCACGGCGAACTTTGCCGTGTCGTGCGCCGTTGCTCAGGCCGCAGATGCGAAAGATTTTCGATGAAATATGCCACCGATTATACGAATGATATGGAGATTCTGTCAAATCACTCGATAATCGTCATTTGATGAATAACCACTGCCGGCGTCAAGCGTTGTTCATGGTGCGGCTGGCGTTGAATCTGACGCACCACATCCATACCTTCGACCACTTGACCAAACGCTGCAAACCCCCATCCATCCGGATTGCGTCGCCCACCCTGATCAAGTTCTGGTTGATCACCAATACAAATAAAAAAATCTGCCTGTGCCGAATCCGGTGCAAAGCGCGCCATCGAAATGGTTCCATCGCGATGCGCAAGGCCCGTTGTGCGCGTCTGCTCCATGGCAATCGCATCAAACTTGCGCACATCATCACGACACGTTGCTTGAATGACTTCGATTTTGACGTCATTCGCCGGTTGATTATCCGGGTTCATCACCACAGTACGCCAAAACGCCCCGTCGGTATAGGCGCCTGCCTGCACGTACCGCACAAAATTCGCCACCGTCAACGGTGCCTGTTGTGTGGCCAAGATCACCACAATCTCGCCGCACGCCGTTTCAATTCGGACCTTCATCATACCTCCGTCATCGTCAGATGATGCGTTATCACGCATGTTGCCGCCAGTGTCGCATGCACCGGGCAGTACTTGGGAATAAGGTGAAACCCATGCGTGATGCGTTGTGTATGCGCCACATCACCGCGGACCTCCATTTGAAGCGCTATTGTCTCGTAGATTTGCGGATGAATCTCTCGTTGTTGCGCTGTAATCGTACACACATACTGTGTGATACGCATGCGCTGTCGTCGACAAATTCCATCAAATGTGAGCATGGTGCAGTGCGCAAGCAAATACATGAGGCCAACCATCGGCTGGTGTGCCACATCAGGGAGTGCAGGCAACCGAAGCACGCCATCGTGCACATCACCAGTCACATCAATTGTGAGTCTCTGCTGCATGGATTCCTCATGATTCGCTGATTGAGACCAACGTTTTGTCCAATTTCATCATTGACAAAGCGCACGTTTCAGCATAGCATGGTGGCGTAGCACTATTTACGATTTAAATGCACTGTGCTGACCCATTTCATTCCGGTATATTCGGTCGAATAGGCTCCCATCATCACCGGCACATACGTCCAACCAGTACCACAGAACGTGTCACATTCCTCATCGTGTCAAAGTCGCCGTGTACACACTGCACAACTTCTATATAATACATAGTACGCAGAATTATCGTCGCACCAAACACGTCTGATGTTAGTATTGTGTGCGAAGCGTGTGCTCAACATGCGAAGGAGTATCCGGTGAAAATTTCAGGGAACTACACCATCAACGCCACCCAAACCCAAGTATGGACAGCACTCAACGACATCGAGGTGCTTGCCCGTGTGGTGCCCGGCTGTGAATCACTCGCCGAAGTCGGTGAAAACCAATTTGAAGGTACCATCAAAATCGGCATTGCCGGTATCAAGGGCGTCTACAGTGGCAAAATCCGTCTCGAGGACGTCAATCCACCACAATCATACAAGCTCGTCGCCGCCGGCAAAGGCTCAAATGGCGTCGTGGACGGCGTCGGGTTCGTTGAACTCGAACCGCTTGAGGGTGGTAAGACGAATCTCAAATACAGCGGCGAAGCACAAATCGGCGGTATGCTTGCCAGCGTCGGCCAACGCCTGATTGATGGCGCCTCCAAGCAACTCATCGGCCAAGCCCTCAAAGCACTCGAGCAGCAGATTCTCCAACGCATTCCGGCCGAGCCAGTGGCCCCCGCCGCATCAGACACCCCTGTGGCATCCGTTGTATCACCTGAACCCGTGGTACCGAGCGCATCCGCGCCATCAGGTGAGCCCGTGGCACCGGCATCACCCAAAAAGGTCGTCCTCAGCGAGGCCGAACAAATGAAGCCCGAGACGCTCGTGGCTGGTATGATGGGAGAGATGCTCAACACGACCACCGGGCGCATTGTGGCCGCCGCAGTACTGTTGGTCATCGGCTTTTTGATTGGGCGCATGATCCCGTAACTCATGCATTCTACATGGCTGTCTACTGCGTTTGCAGTTACAGATACGACACGTTCCACGTGACGCAAAAGGAGGCATTTTGTGGCTAAGATTACGGTAACGGTCAATGGGAAGACCCACACCAGTGATGTCGAAGACCGCACGTTGTTGGTGCACTATCTGCGTGAGCACCTCAACTTGACCGGGACACACATCGGGTGTGACACAAGTCAGTGTGGTGCTTGTGTGGTCGTGGTAAACGGCAAGAGCGTGAAGTCGTGTACAACTCTGGCAGCTCGCTGTGATGGTGCATCGGTTACCACCATTGAGGGGCTATCACCAGATGGTCAACTTCACCCACTCCAAGAGGGCTTTTGGGAGTGTCACGGTCTACAGTGCGGTTTCTGTACCCCAGGCATGATTATGGCGGCAACCGACTTGCTCGCCCAAACCCCCAACCCCACCGATGACGAAATTCGTCATGGTCTCGAAGGCAACCTGTGTCGCTGCACCGGCTACCACAACATCGTGCGCGCCGTCCAGTACGCCGCCGCCAAGATGCGTGGCGAACAGGTCTCGTCACCCAACGCCTAGCGCATATCGGATGCGCACTGAGTTCAATCACTTGGAAGACCCCATTCTCATCGGCACGGAATCCGTTCGCTTGTTGGAGGAACAACAATGACGGCAGAAGCAACGACGCGTATGGTGGGTCGCGCCCTCAAACGGCGTGAAGACCCCCAACTTATCACCGGCCATGGAAACTTCTTAGACGACGTCAAACTCAACGGGATGACCCACGCAGCCGTGCTGCGCAGTCCCTACGCCCACGCCCGCATCCGCTCCATCAACACCAGCAAAGCCAAAGCGCTCCCTGGTGTGGTCGCCGTCTATGTCGGCACAGACATGACGGACGTTAATCCACTCCCCTGCGCCTGGCCCGCCGGCGGCTTCAAAAATAACCTTAACACCCCTCGCGCCATTGCGGTCGATGTCGTCCGCTTTGCTGGCGAGGCGGTCGCCGTGGTTATCGCCGAAGACCGCTACATCGCCCGCGATGCCCTTGACCTCATCGATGTCGACTACGAGCCCCTGGCCGTCGTCGTCGACCCCGAAAAAGCCACCCACCCCGGTGCCCCCCAACTCCACGAGAATGCCCCAAACAACATTGTCGTCGAGTGGAACGCCGGCAACCGCGACAGCACCAATGCAGCAGTCGCCAACGCCCAAGTGGTCGTCAAAGAGCGTATCGTCAACCAACGCCTGATGCCCACCCCGATGGAGACCCGTGGCTCAATTGCCAGCTATGAGAGCTCCACCGGCGAGTTCACCCTCTGGAGTAGCTCACAAGCCCCCCACGTCCACCGGTTGCTCCTCACTGCCTTCGTCTTCGGTATCCCCGAGACTAAGTTGCGTGTGATTGCACCAAACGTCGGTGGTGGCTTCGGCCAAAAGATCTTCGTCTACCAAGACATGGTCTTTTGTATGTGGGCCGCACGCAAACTCGGTCGCCCGGTCAAGTTTGTCGAGGATCGCTCCGAGAACTTCAAGTCCTCAAGTCATGGTCGTGATCACGTCACCGACGTCGAGATTTGTGGCACCCGCGATGGCCGCGTCACCGGTTTGCGCATCAAGACCTATGCCGGTCTCGGTGCCTACCTCTCAACCATCGCCCCCGGCGTTGCAACCACCCTCTACGGGCGCATCGTCACCGGCGTCTACAAAATCCCCAACGTCTCAATTGACGTCATCGCCACCTATACCAATACCGCCATGGTTGACGCATATCGCGGCGCTGGCCGCCCCGAAGCGTCGTACCTGATTGAGCGCATGATGGATCGTTGGGCGGCCGAGCTCGGCATGGATCCTGCCGAGGTGCGCCGCATCAACTTCATCCAACCCCACGAGTTCCCCTACAACAACGGCCTCGGTCTGTTGCCCTATGACAGCGGTAACTACGCCCCCGCCCTCGACAAAGCCCTCGCCACCATCGGCTACGCCGATATGCGCCGCGAGCAGGCCGAGTTGCGCAAGCAGGGTCGCTACCTCGGCATCGGCATCAGCTCCTACGTCGAAATTTGTGGCGTGGCACCGACCGCTTGGGCCAACGGCCAAGGTTGGGGTGCCGGCTTGTGGGAGAGCGCCAATGTGCGCATTCACCTGACCGGTCAAGTCGTCGTCACTACCGGCTCACTCCCCCATGGCCAAGGCGTCGAGACAACCTTCGCCCAAATCGTGGCCGACGAGCTCGGCGTGCCCTACGACAACGTCTTGATTGAGCACTCCGACACCGCTGGCACCCCGTTCGGTTACGGCACCTACGGCTCTCGTAGCCTCGCCGTCGGCGGTACTGCCATGGTCAAGTCCGTCCAAAAAATCAAAGAGAAGGCCAAGCGCCTCGCCGCCCATCTCCTTGAGGCTAACCCCGATGACATGGTCTTCGCCGACGGCAAAGTTCACGTCAAAGGCTCACCCGATAAGTCCAAGACCTTCGGCGAGATTGCCCTCTACGCCTCGGTCGGCGCCAGCATGCCCAACGGCGAAGAACCCTTCTTGGACGAGACCACCTACTACGATCCACCCAACTGCACCTTCCCCTTTGGCACCCACATCTGTATCGTCGAAGTGACGCCAGAGACAGGTGCCATCGAGCTCAAACGCTACGTCGGCGTCGACGACGTGGGCAACATCATCAACCCGCTCATCGTGCACGGTCAGCTCCACGGCGGTATCGCCCAAGGCATCGCCCAAGCACTCTTCGAGCAAGCGGTGTATGATGACAACGGTCAGTTGCTCAGCGGCACCTTGATGGACTACGCCGTGCCAACCGCCGCCATGCTCCCCAACTACGAGATCGATCACACCGTGACCCCCAGTCCGGTCAATCCGCTCGGCGTCAAAGGAGCAGGTGAGGCTGGTACCATCGGCAGCGCCCAGTGTGTCATGAACGCCATCATTGATGCCTTGTCACCGTTCGGTGTCCAGCATATGCAAATGCCGGCCACGCCCGAACGCGTCTGGAAAGCCATGCACGCCCATAAGTAGGCGCGTGCGAAAGGAGTATTAGTCCTATGATTCCTGCTGCCTTTCAATATGTGAAAGCCAACAGTGTGGCCGAAGCCTTGGTGCTCTTGCAACAACACGGCGAAGACGCCAAGTTGGTTGCCGGTGGCCACTCATTGCTCCCCGCCATGAAGTTGCGCCTGAGTCAGCCAACCGTCTTGATCGACATCGCCGCCGCCAACGACCTCAAGGGCATCGCCGTCAACGGCAACACCCTCTCCATCGGCGCCGGTGAGACCTATCATGCCATCGCCAGCTCAGCTGCCGTCAAACGCACCTGCGCCATCGTCGCCGACTGCGTCGGCCAAATCGGCGATATCCAAGTTCGCAACGCCGGCACCATCGGCGGCGCCTTGGCCCACGCCGACCCGGCTGCCGACCTCACGGCCGTCTTCTTGGCCCTCGGTGGCTCTGTCTCCGTTGCAAGCGCCAGTGGTACCCGCCAAATCGCCGCCGACGACATGTTCGTGGCCATGCTCACCACTGCCCTCGACAGCGGTGAAATCATCACCACCGTGCATGTCCCCGTCATCGGCGCCGGCCAAGGTGCCTCCTACGCCAAGCTCAAGCACCCCGCCTCACGCTATGCCATCGTCGGCGTTGCCGCCATGGTCAGCATGAGTGGTGGCAAAATCACCAGCGCCCGCGTGGCCGTTACCGGCGCCGGCCCACAAGCCGTCCGCCAAACTGCCACCGAACAAGCACTCATCGGTACCGATGGTGGTGACGCAGCCAGCAAGGCCGCCGCTAGCAAGGCCGGCGACGACATGGACTACCTCGGCGACATCCACGCCTCAGAGGAGTACCGCCGCGCCATGGTCAAAGTCTACGCCGCTCGCGCAATCAGCGCAGCCGTCGCCCAAGCCCGCGGATAGTATCGCATCTTACCCCTCGGTGGTATATGATAGTCATATACCACCGAGGGGTTATGTATTTATGCAACGATTTCACAACCACACCATCATTGTTACCGGCGCCGCTAGCGGTATCGGACTCGCCACCACCCAACGCCTCGTCACAGAAGGCGCCACAATCATCGCCGTCGATCGCAATGCGCAGGCATTGACAGCACTGTGTGATACCTATCCACACGCGCCAATCACTCCCATAACCGTCGATATCACCGATGAATCAGCCGTCATGGCCGCCCTCGCGCCCATCACACACCTCGACGGTCTGTGCAATGCCGCCGGTGGCAGCGGCCGGCGCGCCGGCGATGGCCCAGTTGATTCGTGTACCCTCGAGGGGTGGAATTACACGCTCCAACTCAATCTCACCAGCCAGTTTTTGGTCAGCAAAGCCTGCTTACCCGCACTACTCCGACACCGCGGCAGCATCGTCAACATCGCCTCAGTCCTCGGCATGGTCGGCGGCGATGCTGATTTCGCTACCCACGCCTATGCCGCCAGCAAGGCCGGTATCATCGGCCTCTCACGCGCCATGGCTACCTACTACGCACCCCAAGGTCTGCGCGTCAACGTCGTCGCCCCTGGGCTGATTGCCACACCGATGAGTCAACGTGCCCAAAGCGACGACCACATCAAGTCCCGCCTCGCCCACCTCCAGCCACTCACGGCTGACTTTGGTCAAGCCGATGATGTCGCTGCCGCCGTCGCCTACCTGCTCTCGCCCGACGCCAAATTCGTCACTGGCACCGTCCTCACCGTCGATGGCGGCTGGACGGCCGGATAAGCATTGCTATTGAGGGTTACCCATGATTGATTTTTCAAATAATGCCCTGTTCAAACTCACGCCAATCGCCACCAAAGAGATGATTCCTATCATTAACCAGTTTTTGATTGATGGCGAAATCGTTCTCGCCGTCTTCAAAACCATCCGTGATCAAGTGGTTTTTACGAATAAACGCGTCATCGCCGCCAACGTCCAAGGCTTCACCGGCAAAAAGGTCGACTATACCTCTATCCCCTATAGCAAAGTCCAAACCTTCTCGGTCGAAACTGCCGGCACCCTCGATCTCGACTGCGAAATCGACTTCTTCATCAGCGCCGTCGGCCGCGTCCGCTTCGAAATTCGCGGTGGCTTTGACATCGTCTCGTTTAACCGCATCATCAGCGAATACGTCCTCAAATAAGCGTCATATTACCCATAGAACACGGTGGTAGGCGACACCCTGCCACCACTTTTTATTGAAAAATTGTGCGAATAAAGACAAATTGTGAACAAAAGTACAAAATCAATTTCATTGATTGATATGCCACAATAATAAATTGTACTTTTCATCACAATTCTCATTTTCTCTTATTCTATTCTCAGCAAGTGCGTCGTAGTATGTGGGCGAAGGAAAGAAGTGGAGGTATATCATGGTACGCACAATTGTTGTTGGTGGGAGCTTCGCCGGTCTTACTGCAGCCCTCGAGCTCAAGCGTCGTGGCAAAGGTGAACACCAGGTCACCGTGGTCAGCAAGACCACGGATTTCACCTTTATTCCATCGCTCATCTGGGTGCCGCTCGGCTGGCGCGACGTCAAAGACATCGTGGTTCCAGTAGAGCCAATTCTCAAGAAGGCTAGCGTCACGTTTGTCCAAGCCGAGGCAATCAACGTCGACCCAGAGGCCAAGGTGCTCCATACTAGCAAAGGCGACATGACATTCGATCATCTCGTTATCGCAACAGGCCCCAAGGTCTACTACGATGTTGCGCCTGGCGTGCGTGAGCACACCCACTACATCGGCACCCCCAATGATGCCATGGAGACCCGCAAAGCGCTCGAGGCATTCAAGCGCAACCCTGGTCCGATTGTCATCGGGGCCACGCAGTTGGCCGGCTGTATGGGCGCCGCCTATGAGTTCTTGTTCAATGTCGAAAAGTGGCTCCGCGAGGAGGGTATCCGCGAGAAAGTCGATCTCTACTGGATTACTCCAGAGCCATTCTTGGGACACTTCGGCATCGAGGGGATGCCCCTCAGCAAAGAGATGTTGACCAGCTTCTTCAAGATGTTCAACATCAAGTACAAACTCGAGGTCGGTGTCACCAAAGTCGAACACGATCGCATCTATTTGACCAACGGCGAGACCATAGATTTCAAGTTTGCCATGCTGATGCCCCCTTCTTGGGTGTCGACTTTGTCAAACAGTCAGAGGATCTCGAGCCCACCGCCACCGGGTACTTGCAGGTCAAGGATAGCTACCAACACCCCAAGTATCCATTCATCTGGGCTGCCGGTATCGCGGTTGACGTCAAACCGCCGTTTGCCCAAGGCAAAGTGCCGTTTGGTGTGCCCAAGACCGGATTCCCCGCCGACGAGGCTGGGAAGGTCGTGGCCGAGAACATCATCCGCCTCAGTCATGGTCAGACGGAGCTCGTGCACAAGGCGTTCGGTCAGATCCCCGGTCTGTGTATCATGGACGCCGGCAAGAAAGAGGTCTTGCTCATCTCAAATCACCTCTTCAAGCCACGCCAATTCGCCATCTTGATTCCGAATGTCTTCTTTGATGTCGGCAAACGCCTGTTTGAGACGTACTTCCTCTGGAAGACGCGCAACGGCTATTCATATTTGCCGTAACCTAGGACCACCTTTCATCCTTCGTTCGCCGCTAGAGCCTAACCCTCTAGCGGTGAATCCTTTTTGCTCCTTACTCATCAAACTCTCATTGAACAAAACATTTGCAAAATATTGACAAGACATTGAAAACAATCTACAATACTTACCGTTCGGTATAAAAATCATGCTCATGGATCCCATGAGTCAAAAGGAGCACAATGGTTCGAGATGGCGCCCAAACAGCCGAGAAGATATTGGCAACGGCCCATGGATTGTTCATGGAGCGTGGCTATGTCGGCGTCTCAATCAACGACGTGGTCAATGCAGTTGGTATTACCAAGCCGACGTTGTACTACCACTTCAGTGACAAAGAGGCACTCTACGCCGCAGTTGCAGATCGTGCATTGCGCATCATGGGTGATGAGCTATCACAGGCCACCGCAAACAATCAACAACATCCGTTCGTCGATCAACTCACCGCAGTCATACGTACCATTCAGGCGCACACGCACGAGGACTTCCGCATGATGCGTCACGAGATTCGCACACATCTAACCCCAGAGCGACAAATGTATTTGGCACGCCACTTTTATACCAGCATGATGGCGCCCATCGTGGCACTCATGCAACACGGGCTTGCAATTGGTGTTGTACAGCATCGCAATGGGGAAGATCTGGCAATGTTATTTTTCTGTCTCATAGAGGCCTATACCGGTCCCGAGGCGCAGGCGCTTCAATTGCAACTCGATGCTAGCCAAATCAGCCAGCTCTTTTTGCACGGAGTCGCCAACTCATCCATCTTGGTTTGAATCGTTTTTGCATCAGCACACACAAAAGAGGACAACATGGCCACAGCATCACAAGGGTTTGGGAGTCGGATTCCAGCGCTTTCACGGCGCGCAATTATCATCATCAGCGTCGCTGTCGTCGCCTTGGTAGCGGCCATTGTCATCCCTGCACTCCGCAGCAATAACAATGCCACCACAATTGGTCAGACCTACACGGTCGCCACGGCGGACATCCGGAGCACGATTACCGCCACCGGCAAAATGTCGCCACTCCAGAGCGCCAATCTCAGCTTTGGTACGGGTGGCAAAGTTGTTGATGTGATGGTCAACACCGGTGACAGCGTCGCAGCAAACGCACCGTTGGTGACCCTCGACAACGCCATGCTCCAACTTGATGCCAGCGCTGCCAAGGCAGCCCTCGATCAATCCAAGGCAGATGCTGTCGTCGCACAGGCTCAAGTCAACGCTGCTGAGGCTGCACTCAAGCAGACGCTGGGGAGTGTCACCACCAACGACGTGGCTGCCGCTCGTGCAAATCTGGCTGAGGCCCAAGCACGCTTGGCCTTGTTGCGCAGCGGCACTCGTGCCGAAGTCGTTGCCCGGGCCCAGGCAGCCGTCACCCAGGCCGAGGCTGATTTGAACGCACAGCGCAAGAATCTCGCCGTCGCCAAGGAACAGGCCGATATCGCCGTTACCCAACGTGCCAATGCCGTCCGCGAGGCCCAAACTGCCTTTGCAGCTGCCCGCGATGACTGGGAGCACGTCCAAAAAGAAGATAACGACCCACGCACCGGTCGCGACCTCAGCGACCCAGCTCGTCGTGATTACCTCAACGCCTTTGAAACAACCAAGATCAATCTCACCAACGCCGAAAACAACTTGACCCAAGCCACGCGTGATGCCGAAGCCGCCCGTCAGAACGAACTCAGTGGCATTGCCAGTGCCGAGGCTCGCCTTGCCACTGCTCGTGCCGATCTTGATGCATTGACCAGCGGTGCCACTGTTGATGTTGCCAGCGCCCAAGCAGACGTTGCCCAAGCCGAGGCCAACCTCAACAAGTTGCTCGGTGACCAACGCAGTGCCCAAGTCGAGGCCCAAGAGGCCAATGTCGTCGCCGCCAAAGCCGGCCTTGACCGCGCCAATGCCCGCGTCGCCCAAGCCCAAGCACAGTACGAGATGGCCACCTTGCGCATCGACGATGCCACTCTCAAAGCGCCATTTGCGGGTATCATCGCAAACGTCGAGGCCAAGCCAGGCGAGTTCGTCACCAATGCGTCCGTCGTCAGCATCCTCGATGTCACCAAGTTTGAAGTGCTCGTGACGGTCGACGAAGTCGATGTCGCCAAAGTCAGCGTCGGTCAACCAGTTGAGGTATTCGTTGATGCCCTCGGCGCACCCGTCTTGCCTGGTACCGTCGTCAGCATCTCTCCTGAGGCCCAAAGCGATCGTGGCGTCGTCTCGTACGAAATCACCGTCGAAGTCACTCCCGATGACCGCGCGGTCAAGGCCGGCATGACTGCCTCAGCCCAAATCATCACCGCCTCAGCCAACGGGGTCGTCAGCGTGCCACGCAGTGCAGTCCGCACCGTCGATGGTCAAACGGTTGTGACCGTGGTCAAGAACAACACCCGCGAGGATCGCCCCGTGACCGTAGGCGTGCGCGATAGCGACCTCATCCAAATCACCAGCGGCCTAAACGTCGGTGACGTCGTCGAGGTGACCCAATGAGTCAACCCGTCATCTCCATCGCAAACGTCAGCAAAATATTCGACGGCGGTGATAACCGCGTCGTCGCCCTCGACAACGTCACCATGCACGTCGATCGCGGTGAAATGCTGGCCATCATGGGACCGTCCGGTAGCGGCAAAAGCACGCTTATGACCATCATCGGCTTGCTCGATGTGCCCTCCAGTGGCCGCTACCTGCTCGACGGCATTGATACCAGCGAACTCGATCGCTCGGCACAGGCTGCAGTACGCAACCAGAAGTTGGGATTCATCTTCCAAAACTTCAACTTGCTGCCGCGCCTCAACGCCCTGCAAAACGTCGCATTACCCATGGTCTACGCCCGCGTCCCACCCGCCGAACGTGATGCCCGCGCCCGCGCTGCCCTCGAGGCAGTCGGGCTGGGCAACCGCCTGACGAATCGCCCCAACGAACTCTCAGGCGGCCAAAAGCAACGCGTGGCCGTCGCTCGTGCCCTCGTCAATAACCCAGCCTTGTTGCTGGCCGACGAGCCCACCGGCGCCCTCGATAGCCGCACCGGCCACGAGATTATGGAGCTCTTTCGTCAGCTCAACCGCGAGCAAGGCATCACCGTGATTATCGTGACCCACGACGCCGAAATCGGCAAGCAGATGGATCGCATCGTCAGCCTGCGCGACGGCCAACTCAACTTACAAGCGCTCCACGACTACTACGGCATTCAGACCGACGACCACGGGTGCGTTCTTTCACATCAACGGGAGGCCTCATATGTGGGGTGAACAATTACGCATGGCCCTCGAAAGCCTGCGCGCCAACAAGTTTCGCTCGCTCCTGACCATGCTCGGCATCATCATCGGCTCGTCAACGCTGGTCACCGTGTTGTCGCTCGGTAACGCCCTCCAAGGCCAAGTCTTTGAGCGCTTCATCGACCTCGGCACCCGCCGCATTGCCATCTTGCCCGGTGATCGAGACGCCCTCGGCGCCCGCATCACCTCGGGGTATGGGTTGCTCTCCATCAAAGACTTCGAGGCGCTCAACAAAATGACCGCCCGCCATAGCGACATCTTCCGCACCATCGTGCCCGAAGTCGCCATCCAAGTGCGGGCCCGCGCCGGCACCGTCGAGGTCGGCTCACTCGTAGTCGGCACTGGCAAGGGCTACCAAGAGGTACAGTCGGTACCCATTGAATACGGTCGCTTCTTTACCAATGCCGAAGAACAAGATTCAGCGCGCGTGGCCGTCCTCGGTGGCCTCATCGTCGAAGACCTATTTGGCGAAGGCGAAGAGAACAAAGCCCGTGCCATCGGTCAAACCATCGTCATCAACGGCCAAAGCCTGACCGTCGTCGGCGTCATCAAAGCAGCCGGCGGGCCGTTCTCATCCGATCAGCGCATCTTGGTGCCTGCCAGTACGGCCCGTCTCCGCATCGCCGGCAATCAAGATTTGCCCGGTCGCGGCCTGCAGATGTCGTCAATCCTGATCGGGCTCCGCACCGAGGGCACCGTCACCCAAGCCGAAGAGTTGATCAAGGCGACGCTCCGCGATGCCCGCAACTTGCCGCCCGAGGCCATCGACGACTTCCGCCTCAATTCACCAACCCAGGCCCTCGGCATCCTTAATGGTATCAATAGCGCCATCACCGGCTTTATTGCTATCGTGGCCGGGATCAGCTTGGTCGTCGGCGGCATCGGCATCATGAACATCATGCTCGTCGCCGTCACCGAACGCACCCGCGAAATCGGCGTCCGCAAGGCGCTCGGCGCCACCGACCGCGACGTGCTCGGCCAGTTCGTCATCGAGGCCGCCACCATCAGCCTCATCGGTAGCATGATTGGGATCGGATTTGCCGTGACACTCGTGCTACTCGTGGCAGCAGCCGCTGGCCTCGGCATGATTCTCTCGATTCCAGCCGTCATCATCTCGATTGTCTTTGCGCTTGGTATCGGCATCGGCTTTGGCTACTACCCGGCCAAACGTGCCGCCCTGCTCTTGCCCATCGAGGCCCTGCGCTACGAATAACACCCCGACGCGATACCCATGCAGATACTCTGCATGGGTATCATCATACTAAGGTAGCTCATGACCGTCACCGTGGCCATTCTGGCCGATCAACTCCTCGTCGACCACCCCGCCATCGCCCACGCACAATCACTTACTGCGCCGGGCGATATCCGTATCATGCTCGTCGAAAGCCACGCCCGCATCACCCTCCGCGCCTATCAACATCACAAACTCACCTTGGTCATCAGCGCCCTGCGCCACTATGCAGCACGACTCCGCCAAGCTGGCTTCGCCGTTGATTACTATCAGTCTGCCAACTGGCGTACCGCCCTGGCACAACACGTTGCCGCCCACCCCGACACCCAGTTTATCACTATGGCCGGTGCCGAATACCCCGCCCGTCAGGCCCAACAGCGCTGGCAGACGTGGTGCAACCGCCCCATGAATATCCTCGCTAATCAGCAGTTTTTGGTCAGCCAGCACAATCCAATCGCCACCACGCCAGCCACCAAACGCACCGTCATGGAGCCGTTTTATCGTGCTATGCGCCAGCACTTTGGCGTGCTGATGGATGCCGATGGTCAACCGATTGGCGGTCAGTGGAACTACGATGCTGATAATCGTAAGTCGCTCCCGGCCACCCGCGCCATCCCACCCCATTTCAGCATCACACCCGATGCCATCACCCAGCAGGTTATCGCCGAAGTGGCCGCCATGCCCCACGCCCACGGCACGCCAGCACCGTTTGGTCTCGCAGTTGATCACGCCAGCGCCCAAGCCGCCTTGCAGCATTTTGTCACCCACCGCCTGCCGTTTTTTGGCGACTACGAAGACGCCATGACCCAACGCGACCACGTCCTCTTTCACTCTGTCTTGTCGCCCTACCTCAACCTCGGCCTGCTCACGCCGCTCGAGTGCATCCGCGCCGCTGAGCGCGCCTATCATGATGGCTGGGCACCTATCAACGCCGTTGAGGGCTTTGTGCGTCAAATCCTCGGCTGGCGCGAGTACATGTATGTGCAGTATTGGCGCCACATGCCCGGCTTGCGCACGCTCAATCACTGGCAAGCCGAACGCCCATTGCCCGAGTGGTTTTGGCAGGGGCAGAGCGGCATGCACTGTCTCGACACCACCATAGCCAACGTCTGGCGTCATGGGTATTCACATCACATCGAACGCCTGATGTTGATTAGCAACTTCTGCGTCCTCGCTGGCATTGACCCGGTCGCCGTCAATCACTGGTTTTTGGCCGGGTATATCGATGCCTACGATTGGGTGATGTGGCCCAATGTCAGCGGCATGGGGCTCAATGCCGATGGCGGCTTAATTGCCACAAAACCATATATAGCCTCTGCTACGTATATCAAGAAGATGGGCGATTATTGTGGCAGCTGTCACTACAATCCCACACTTCGTCATGGCACAGCTGCCTGCCCATTCAACCTACTGTATTGGAACTTTCTGTTGACCCACGAGCAGACCCTCCGCGCCAATCCGCGCATGGGACCGGCCGTGCTCGGGCTCAAACACCTGAGTACCGACGAGCGCCAGCACATCCGTGAGCAGGCCACCATCTGGCTCACACAACTCGCGAACAACGACGAATAAGGACGCATCAGCCATGCGCGGTGTCAAAAAACAAGACCTCCCCGAAAAAGTCTGCGTCACCTGCGGGCGCCCCTTCACGTGGCGCAAAAGCCTCGCCAAAACCTGGGATGAGGTCAAGTACTGTAGCGACGCCTGTCGCCGCTACAAACA
>VGPG01000027.1 GCA_016875555.1 Chloroflexota bacterium
AATCGTGACGTGCCCACCTGCCGAAAAGCCCATCACGCCGATGCGTTGTGGGTGAATGTGCCACTCGGTGGCACGCTGACGTACCGTACGAATCGCCTCAAGAACATCGGCACGCATCAGTGGATCATGCTCAAACGCAAGTTGACGCATGATGCGTGGATCAGCGAGTTTAGCACTCAGCTGTGCGGCGTGCTCAGCATCGTCAACGGGCGTGGGAATCAGGCGATATTTGAGGATAATCGCCACAATGCCGCGGGCGACCAACCAGCGGGCCACATCGTGCCCCTCATGATCAATGGCCAAAATGTGATACCCGCCACCCGGACAAATCACCACAGCTGTACCCGTGGCCAATGCCGGGTCAGGCAAATAGACGGTCAATGTCGGCGTGGTCACATTGCGCACCTGACCAAATAGCGTGCCTGCTTGTGAGATTCCAGTGAAGTATTTTTCGGCAGGTGCATCAGCGGATACGGCATGCGCTGGCCAGAGTGGCATCACAAATGGTTGCATAGCCAACCTTTTCAACAAATATGGTGATGGCATGAGTATACACGGTATTGTGCGGCCCAAACATACCGTGGTGCACACACAGAATAAGTTCTCGTACAATAGAGAGCGTAGTTTGCATCATGCGGAGAGTAACGTATGCACACGCCGTTCATTTTGGGAGTGAATTATTGGCCACGGCGCAAAGCGATGACGTGGTGGAAGAATTTCGAGGCCGGTGAGGTCCATGAAGATTTCGCTCAGATTGCCGATTTGGGGATGACGGTCGTACGCATTTTCTTGCTGTGGGAAGACTTTCAGCCCACGCCAGACAGCGTTGATGCCAAGTGCATGACCAACTTGGCCACGGTGGCTGATATTGCGGCGCGCAACAACTTGACCCTTGATGTGACGTTTTTTACGGGGCACATGAGTGGACCAAACTGGTGCCCAGGCTGGCTGCTCGGCGCACCCGAGGACGCTACCAACTTCCACAACCTGCAAGTAGTGAGCCATGGTGCGATTGTCAACAAGCCATATCGTAACCCGTACCACGACCCAGTGGCCGTATCAGCAGCAAAACTCTTGCTGAGTACGGTCGTTGGCGCACTCAAAGACCATCCCGGCATCGGCTGGTGGAATTTGGGCAATGAGCCAGATTTGTTTGCCTGGCCACGCGATGCTGCACACGGCCAGGCTTGGGTACGCGAGATGACACAGCTCATCAAGTCGATTGATGCGGTACACCCAGTGGGCTGCGGGTTACACGCCGATAGCCTCTTCCGCAACAATCATCTCCGCGTACATGAAGTCTACGCCGAGACCGATCTCGCTGTCATGCACTCATACCCGATGTATGTGTCGTGGATGAAAAATCCGCTTGACCCGGATTATGTGCCCTTTACGTGTGCCGTAGTCAGTGCCCTGTGTGGCAAACCGACGTTGATGGAAGAGTTCGGTGGATGCACGGCACCACCGGGAGCGCCATCGCAAGTATGGACCTGGCAGGCGTACGGCAAACCGCGCAGCCAGTTCATGGCCTCCGAAGAAGATTTGGCCGATTACTTTGCAGCGGTCCTCCCCACCCTGGTTGACGTGGGGGCCACCGGGGCCATGTTGTGGTGTTGGGCCGACTACATCTCTGATTTGTGGACACAACCACCGTGTGACGAGGCACGCCACGAACGATTCTTTGGCATGGTACGACCAGACGGCACGCTCAAACCACATGCACATGTCATCAAAGCGTTTGCGGCCACACAACCCACGGTCCGCCCAGCCAAGCGCCCTGTGACGCTGGACTGCAGTGTTGATGAGTTTTATCGAGATCCATCAGCACACATGAAGCGTCTGTTTGCTACATTTGCCGGCGCAGATCGTATCAAATAGGCAGCAACCCGGCCAGTGCTCCATCAGCGAGCACTGGCCGGGCATTCTGTGTGCAAATGGGTGTGGTATTATCTCACGTATGTATTTCGCCGCTACCGTACTGTAGCCATGATGGAGCGCTAGACCATGGTCACTCATCGCCTGCTGATTCCTGGACCTGTTGACATTGAAGAAGACGTCTTGGCGGCACTTGCTAGCCCCACGGTACCTCATTATGGGCCTGCCTGGGCCGAGCAGTACCACGATGTCGTCGGTGGGCTCAAATATTTATTTGGTACCGAGGGCGATGTCTACCCCATTGTCGGCTCGGGCAGCACGGGGCTTGACTCCATGATTGCGAGTTTTGTGGCTACCGGCAAACGCATGGCCGTTGTGCGCAACGGCTACTTCGGCGATCGCATGGCGACTATTGCCAATGCATACGGGGTACACGTCCATGACATCAATGGTGAATGGGGGCGAGCAATTACCGTTGAGACCGTGCGCCAAGCACTGCACGAGCATGGTCCATTTGATGTCTTGGGCGTCGTCTACGCAGAGACATCAACCGGAGCACTCAATCCATTGCCAGCGTTATCCGCATTAGCCAAGGAGTTCGGCATTCCGATTTTGGTTGATGCAATTACAGGATTTGCCGGAACACCACTCGAACTCGATGCATGGGGTATTGACATGTGCGTGAGTGCCTCCCAAAAGGCCATGGCAGCCCCGGCTGGTCTGGCCTTTGTTGCAGTCAGCGCCAAGGGCTGGGCTTACATGGATGCTAATCCAGTCGGTCCACGCGGGTGGATTCTGGATGTGCGGACATGGCGCAAGTACGCCAAAGATATGCCAGGCTATCACCCCCAACCGGCCACGATGCCCACAGGCTTGATGGCTGCGGTCAATGTGCGTCTCAAACAAATTCTTTCTCTGGGCAAAGCCGAATATGTTGCCAAACATGTGCGCGCCGCCCAGCGCTTTCGCACCGGCCTCAAAAGCATCGGTCTTGATTATCTCGTGCCTGATGCCGAGGCGACTCCACAAGTCACCCCCGTACTCATTCCAGCTGGCCACGACGCAACAGCGATGATTACGCAACTCCGCGATCGGTATGGATTCGTAGCAACCGGTGGTATGGGCATACTAAGTGGCAAAATCATTCGTGTTGGACACATGGGAAAGGCCAATAACGACGCATATATTGATGATGCGCTCGAAGCGCTCGCCGACATTTGCGCTTCGTAATTGCCACTCATTCATCTCACTGCGCCGCACCACACCCCGTACCGCATGGGGTGTGGTGTGTGTCTCAGCACATGCAACAAGATTCGCAATCATGCTGTATCGTGTTGTGCGCTGCCCCTACATTCACCAGGTGTGACTACTCCGCAACCTACGTCCATCTTTACATTACTTGTAAATTATATATTAAATGTAAATGAATTATTAATTTAATCTTGGTTTATTCATCACAAAAGCAAAACACACACGACTATCAGCGATATTTCAGCATCACAATATTACAATAATGTTAGGATATAGTTCGATACGGTCGTTTACGATTAACAAATGCAAACGTACCGTGCGGTGCGAGCAGCGCAGAGCAGAACAGGACTAGACTTATGACGGTGTCATCACCATTAAAATATTTACTTGTGATTGAAGATCGATTCAACGTGCGCATGATGATGTCAGAATATCTCACGCAACAGCAGTTTGATGTAACCACGGCAAGTCACGGGATTGAGGCACTAGAACATTGCCACAAGCGGCAATTTGACTGTGTGCTCCTTGATTTGATGATGCCGACGATGAACGGTCTTGACTTTTTGCGTGAGTTACGCAAGACGACCAATGTCCCCGTCATTGTGATTTCTGCGAAGTTAGAAGAATCGGACAAAATCACGGCACTCGAACATGGTGCCGACGAGTACATCACCAAACCGGTGAGCATGCGTGAGCTTACGGCACGCATCAACGCATTGTTGCGCCGTGTGGCAATGCAATCAGCCACACCCGTTGCCAAACTACAACTCTCGAGCAACGGTCGTACGGTCATTACCAGTCAGCGATCGGTTGATTTGACGCCGACTGAATTTAAAATTCTCGAGGCCTTAGTCGCACAACCAAACAAAATCCTCAGTCGCAAAGAGATTGCAACAGCGTTATACGGGAACGAAAGTGTGAATATTGATCGCTCAATAGACGTACATATTCGCAATATTCGCAGTAAAATTGCGATAGATGCGGATAATCCCGTCTATATTACGACGGTGTATGGGGCAGGATACCGGTACCAGGTATAACGGCTGGCTCTCCTGAACTCATCACACAAAAGGCAGTGCAGTGCGCAGTTTACGAGGCAACATCGTACGCATCTTTATCATGATGAGTATCGCAAATACTGTACTCCTCGTGATCATGTATATTGTGATGTTGAATTATGTGGTGTACCGAATTGCAGCACCGCTGTCGATTCATCGGTTTTTGCCGACAATCATGCAACACTACTACGCTGGTGGCCAAAACAACGAACTGCATCACGCAATTGATGATCGGTTGCGTTTATACGGAGTGCTCTCGATTACGCCACCGCGTGTTGCTGACCGCAATTTGCACATAATTTATCCGCATAATCTCGCTGGTACGGCGATTGTGCTTGATGATTATGTCATGCAATATCGTATTACCCTGCCTAATCAAGACGTCATCTACCTCTTACCTTACATACAACCGAGCCAACATCCCACCGTCAACACATTTTATCCATACTTGTTTGGCGGGATTGGGGTTGGCATGATGGTCACCGTCGTTATTTCTGCGGTGGTTGGGACGTTTTTTTCGCTACGATCAATCAAACCCCTTGAAATACTGACAAATCTAAGTACCGCACAAAACACCATCATACCGGTGCCACGTCAGCTTCAACAGCAATTACCACCGTCAACCACGCGTGAGATTAATCAGTTGGCGGTGGCCATTGACAATCGCGACAGTGAAATTCAACATCAAATCATTCTACGCAGACAACTCAATGCAGACATAGCACACGAGTTACGCAACCCGCTCAATACGATTGGTGGATACATCGAGGCCATGCGAGATGGCATCTTGAATGTCACTCCGGCACGACTCAACACCATGTACGACGAGATTCAGTCGTTGCATCAATTAGTTGACGATCTACGTCTATTGGCCCAAACCGATAGCCATGAAATTTCGTATACCTTTCAACCGACACGTGTGTGTGACTTGGTGAGTAAATCACACGAAATCATGACCCCATATGCCCAAAGACAACATATTAATCTTATCAATACTTGTGCTATTGATGCTGTATATATTCAGATTGACATGTCGCATATGTCACGTGTATTGCGCAATATCATCGACAATTCATTGCGTCACAGCAATCCACAATCAGAGGTCATCATTGCCACTGATGCGACCGATGAGCACGTGATGATTCATGTGATTGACCGTGGATGTGGCATCCATCCGGATGACATGAC
The DNA here is from genome assembly GCA_016875555.1 of Chloroflexota bacterium. Lineage (GTDB taxonomy): Bacteria > Chloroflexota > Chloroflexia > Chloroflexales > Roseiflexaceae > UBA965. The sequence continues at coordinate 5,373 of VGPG01000027.1, forward strand.
ACATTTGTTTGACCGCTACTTCAGGGCACGAAACACGAAGGGGAGTGGATCTGGGCTCGGACTCCCGATTGCACAGGCGATTATCGTCGCACACCATGGAACGATTCGTGCACGTTCAGAGCTGAATGTGGGCACGACGGTCACAATCACGCTGCCACGCTATGGTGACCACGAAATAATTTAGGTACCAAACTGATTAAATGAGTTTCGATTTTGTTACCTCTGTATGATTGAACGATTATCATTTACATGATAGAATAGCCACATTTATACAGTCGTTCTCGATACAACTCATCAAATCAGTTATATCTGAGAGCGTTCACGACGGAGTGAACTGCAATCATGGTTGATCATGTGCGTGCCTGGAGTGAGGTCATCACCATCCCCACATATGATGTGGGAGAGCCACTCAAACAGCCACTTTTTTTGGATCAGCGCGTCTATCAGGGGAGTAGTGGGGTTGTCTACCCGTATCCTGTCATCGATAGTGTGCGCGACGAAAACGCACCGAAGCCGTACACGGCTGTTTTTTTAGAAAATCAGTATCTCAAAATCATGTTGTTACCAGAGCTTGGCGGGCGTGTCCAGATGGCACTCGACAAGACGAACGATTATCACTTCGTCTACTACAACCGTGTCATCAAACCGGCACTCGTCGGTCTAACCGGCCCATGGATATCGGGTGGGATCGAGTTTAACTGGCCACAACATCACCGCCCAAGTACTTTTGACCCAGTAGATTGGCGCATTGTCGCACACGCCGACGGGAGTGTGACGGTGTGGTGTAGTGAGATTGAGCGCATGTTCTTCACCAAGGGCATGCACGGGTTCACCCTGCACCCTGACAAGGCGGTATTGCAGATTGATGTGCAGTTGCACAACCGGACCGACTTGCCACAGACGTTCTTGTGGTGGGCAAACCCGGCGGTGCACGTCAACGACGAGTATCAATCGGTCTTCCCGCCGGATGTACATGCGGTGATGGATCACGGCAAACGCGATGTCAGCGAGTTCCCCATTGCGAAGGGCACGTACTACAAGGTGAATTATGCACCGGGGACGGATATTTCGCGCTACAAAAACATCCCCGTACCGACATCGTACATGGCATACCATTCAGACTACGACTTCGTGGGCAATTACGACCACGGGCGCCAAGCGGGCATGATGCATGTGGCCAATCATCACCTCGTCCCCGGCAAAAAGCAGTGGACGTGGGGCAACAGCGATTTTGGCTTGATGTGGGATCGTCAACTCACCGACGAGGACGGTCCATACATTGAGTTGATGTGTGGTGCATTCACCGATAATCAGCCGGATTTTTCGTGGTTGATGCCTGGCGAAGAGAAGCACTTTCAGCAGAACTTTTTGCCGTACAAGCACATTGGCCCGGCCAGTAATGCGAACACGGATGCCGTTGTGCACTTTACGCTTGACGGGCAGACCGTGGCTGTCGGCGTATACGTCACGCAACCAACCAATGTGGCAGTCCAAGTCTACTACCGCGATGCGCTTCTTTGGCAACGTGAGACGACGCTCTCGCCGACAATCACGTTGGTTGAGCAGGTACAACTACCGATTGCCGATCTCAAACCGCACGAATTGACGTTGGTGGTTACGAATCGGCAGAATGCGCAGGTGCTCATGCGCTACACGCCACCAACGCCGAATGAGCTCGAGATTCCACAGGCTGCCACCGCTGCAGCGGCACCACACGCCATTACCAGCACTGACGAGCTTTTCATCAATGGCCTACACCTTGAGCAATATCGACACGCCACCTACCGCCCTGAGGACTACTACCTCGAGGCCTTGCGGCGTGACCCACTCGATAGTCGGTGTAACAATGCCATGGGGTTGCTGGTACTCCGCCGCGGTGATGCACAAGCATCAGTACACTTCTTCAAACGAGCCATTACGCGTCAAACGAGTCGTAATCCGAACCCGTACGACGGCGAGGCATACTACAACTTGGGGCAGGCGTATCGCCACCTAGGCAACGACGATGAGGCGATTGATGCCTTCTACAAAGCGACATGGAATGCTGCCTGGCAAGATGCCGCCTTCTTTGAGCTCGCGCGAATTACCGCGCGGCGCGGCGATATCCCTGAAGCACTACGGTTGACACAACGTGCCTTGCGGCGGAACTGGAGTCATCAACGCGCTCGTCATCTCGAAATCATGCTCTATCGTCAACTGGGCAATCATGCGGCGGCCCTTGCTGCGTGTGCAGTGGCACTCACCCTTGACCCCATGGAACCCGGGGCGGCGTGGGAGCAGGCGCAGCTAAGCGGCGACCCGACCGTTCGTAATGCCATCAACTGGGACATGCACGCATGTGAGAGCCTGGCACTTGACTACCTCGCTGCCGGCGACACCGCCATGGCCTTAACTCTGTGTACGCATGCCCCACAGACGAATCCGCTCATTCATTACCTGACTGCGGCGGCGGCCATGCAAGCCGGAGACACCTCGTTAGCCGATCGTGCGTGGGAGCACGCGCGCAACGCATCGCCTGACTTGTGCTTCCCCCATCGTATCGAACACGTAACCATACTGCGTTTGGCTCTGCACGAATACCCCGAAGATGGGCGAGCAGCCTACTACCTGGGCAATTTTTGGTACGCACACCGCATGTACGACAGTGCAATTGAATACTGGCAACACGCCGTCAAGTACGACCCAACCAATGCCGTGGCGTGGCGTAATTTGGGGCTTGGGTATGTCAATCAATATGAAGATTTACGCCTCGGGCAAGAAGCATATGCTACAGCTCGCCACCATGCCCCACACGATGCGCGGCTCTTTTATGAGGCCGACCAACTGGCCCGCAAAGCGGGCACACCTCCTGCTGAACGGCTGGCTGAATTATCACGCTGGCAGACGTTGGTGAATCAACGCGATGACCTCACCATTGAATACGTGACGCTACTGAACATTGCCGAACGCCATCAAGAAGCATTTGATGTGCTCATGGCACGCACATTCCACCCATGGGAGGGTGGCGAAGGGCGTGTTGCCACGCAGTACGTGCTCGCATCCATCGGCTTAGCGCGCCACGCCATGGCCAATGGTGCGTATCAGCACGCGATTGATCGCTTACTGCATGCCTTGCACTACCCGCACAATTTGGGTGAGGGTAAGTTGCCAGGGAGCAACGAGAATCACGTCTACTACTTTTTGGGCATGGCATATGCCGGTCTTGGTGACATGCAATCGGCGCACACGGCCTGGCAAAAGGCGACGCGCGGTGACAATCAGCCAACCAGTGCGCTGTACTACAACGATCAACCACCTGACATGTTGTTGTACCAAGGATGGGCGTGGCGTGCGCTTCACTCACAAGCGCATGCAGACAGCATCTTTACGCGTTTGGTCGACTATGCCGATGCACATCAAGGTGACGAAATCACGCCGGATTATTTCGCCGTGTCCCTGCCCACCTTCTTGGTCTTCAACGATGATGCGCAGGTACGTAACCAGATTCATTGTCACTACATGCGCGGATTGGGACTCTTGGGACTACAATCGTTCACTGCGGCACTCCATGCGTTTGACCAGGTGTTGCGCATTGACGCGAATCATCAGGGGGCACATATTCATCGACGATTTGCGTTACAGAATCAATAGGAGACTTGTTTTATGCGAACGCTTCAATGGCTCATCACACCCTTTCTTCTCGCGGCATGTATCGGTGTATCCGAGCAAATCACTATGCCCCCAACGAGCATCTCAACCGCAACCGCAGTGCCACGCGCCAGCGCCACAACCGTAGCGGCATCAGCAACCGTGGGCGTGGTTGCCACGCCAACCATGGCAGTGACTGACACTCCTGTGCCGACTGTGGTCGACGCGGCTACCGCCACATCGACGGTACAACCAACAACACCTGAGGTAACGGCGACCGCGGTGGCACCAACAGGCATTGACACAACGCCACGTCAACCGATTGCTGGCGGTCCCACGTTGCTTGACAATCGGCTTGATTTGCGCCGTGTGACCACCGTACCGGTAAATAGCATTCGTGTGGTCTATGACCCAATCAACGACCAACTGTTGTTGCTTACGATTAGCGATGGATTGATGGCGGTTAATCAACAAACTGGTCAAATGCGTACCGTCGCTGATGCAACCCTGATTGCCCCGAACGGTATGCCCTCAGGGGTAGCAGTGGCCGCAGATGGACGTATTTTTGTGGTGTCAAACATTCAACAAAACGGCTACAACATGGCGACCATTCGCAGAGGCACACCGAACAGCACGGGATACACGTGGACGACGGTCGCCACTACTGCGCAGTACCCGCTGAGTGGCACACCGTTTGACCATCTCTTTAATGGCATAACACTCACACCAGACCAACAGTACCTCATCGTCAATAGTGGATCACGCACCGACCATGGCGAAGTCGAGGATAATCAAGGACTATTCCCCGACACACGTGAAATACCGCTGACGTCGCGCCTCTTCAGAATCCCCGTTGATGCGAGTTACATCACCCTACCCAACGACGAGGCGGCACTTGCCCCATACGTCTACGCGCGTGGATTTCGCAATGCATATGACCCAACATTCGCACCGAATGGTGAATTATTTGTTGGTGATAATGGACCAGACGCTGATTTGCCCGACGAATTCAATGTGGTGCGTGAGGGTGGGCATTATGGCTTTCCATGGCGATTTGGCAACATTGATACGCCACAGCGAGATCCAAACTACGACCCCGCAAACGACCGTTTATTGCACGAGGATTTTGTGGCTGTACAACTTGGTGTCTACAAGAACGACCCTGAGTTTCCGGCAGCACCTGAGCAGATGATTGACCCGATTATCAATATTGGGCCGGCAGCCACGTTCTATCGGACACGCGATGGGCAGATCGTGAATGCGGCGGCAAATGGCGAGAGTCTTTCGAGTTTTACGCCACACCGGTCGCCACTAGGGCTCACATTTGCCACAGCGTCATTTCCTGCAGGTTGGCAGGTAGCCGGCGGAGTGAGCGGATTCATTGCTAGTTGGGGAGCGGTCGGCGGTGATTTCCCTGACAAAGGTCAAGATTTGTTGCATCTCCAACTCACGCCACGTGCAACGGGTGGGTACCAAATGCGTACGGTGCAGTTGATTCGTGACCTACGCAATCCGATTGACACTGCGGTTATTGACAATCGTATGTACATACTCGAGTTTGGGGCTGACGTGGCACTCTGGGAGGTCACATTCTTGCCGTAACTATAGCAGGCAGAAATGGAGTGTACGATGTGCAATTTAACCAGCAAACGAAACACCCGTGGCGGGAATGGTCGTATCTTTGGTTCACTCGTTGGTGAACTACAGCAACGACTCAACCGTGGCGAGTGGCAACCTGGTGAACACCTGCCAAGTATCACCCATTTGGCGCATACATTTGGTGTGAGCACCGGATCAGTGCGCGAGGCGTTGCGTTCCCTGCAATCGCAGGGATATGTACGTATAGAGCATGGGCGTGGCGTGATTGTGATTAGTACGCATGGCAGCACAGGCAGTGAATCTCCGCAGTGTATCGATATCCAGCATGTAATTGCGCTCGGCGAGGCTCGACGGCTCATTGAACCAGAACTTGCCGCACTAGCGGCTGAGCGTGGTAGCGACAATGAAATTGCCGAAATCCGTGAGCAGGCGATTACCATGGAGCAACAGGCGTTACGTGGCACAGATTTTGTGGGGCCAGATGTGGCATTCCATCGTGCGATTGCACAAGCGGCCCACAACCCTGTGCTGCAGCACATGCTCAACAGCACGCACGAGCTCTTTTTGGCGAGTCGTCACTTGACCAGTCAGGAGCAGGGCATGACTGAGCGTACCATTCGTTATCACCGCTTAATCGCCGATGCTATTTATGAACGAAATGCCAGTCAAGCGCGCCTGCTGATGCTAGCCCACATGAATGACGCCCTGAGTAGCATTCGCATTTTATCCGCACACCGTGCGCAAACACCTCTTGAGGGCGCAGAGCGTGCCGAGAGTGCACTGACCGTACCCTCACCCGCATAGAGATACCGTGATGCCAAAGGAGATGCAGATGCGAATTGCAGTGACAGGTGGGAATGGCGATTTGGCCCGAGTCCTCATCCCGATGTTGGTACAGGCTGGGCATAGCGTGGTCAGCATTGATCGTGCGTTGCCGGTACCAACTCCGGGGAATCCACTCGGATCACGTGCGCTTGTCGTTGATGTGACTGATTTTGGACAAGTTGTTGCTGCCATGCAGGGATGCGATGGCGTGATTCATCTGGCGGCGCATCGTACCCCGATGAATGCACCGGCCCCTACTGTATACGCCGACAATACCCGTGGCAGTTATAACGTTCTCTTAGCTGCAGAGATGCTCGGCATGTCGCACGTGTGTATGGCCTCGAGCATCAATGCGATTGGTGGCGTCTTTAGCAAGTCGCCACGTTATGATTACTTGCCACTCGATGAACAACACCCATGCTACGCCGAGGACCCATACAGCCTGTCCAAATGGGTCCTTGAGATTCAAGGCGACACATTTGCACGTCGGCGCGCCAATGTGGCCATCAGTAGCATGCGCTTTCATGGGATCGTCCCGCGTGAGTTCGCCCTCAAAAACTGGGACAACACTGAGCCCGGCATGAAGCACTTGTGGGCCTATGTACATCCACAGGCAGCCGCCCGTGCCTGCATGGCAGCCATGCAGGTAGAATGGCGCGGTCACGAAGTCTTCTACATTGTGGCACCGACTGCCGCCAGTCAAACCGACAGTGCGACGCTGGCGACGCAGTACTACCCTAACGCCGTTCATCGCCCACAACTCACGGGCAATGCGGGATTTTTTGACTGTAGCAAAGCCGAACGCCTGCTTGGCTGGCGTCATGATGAGGAGTAATCAATGAAGATCACAGATATCAAGTGCTATCCACTCTGGGTCGGTGTACGCAATCAACTGGTCATCAAAATAGAGACTGACGAAGGCATTTATGGGCTAGGCGAATCTGGCTTGAGCGGACGTGAGCTGGCCGTGATGGGCGCAATCCAGCACTTCCGCGAGTTCTTGATTGGCCAAAATCCGATGCACATGGGGCGTATCTGGCAGGAGCTCTACCGCAGCCAGTACTTCGAGGGCGGGCGCGTGTTATTGGCCGCCCAAAGCGCCATCGACATCGCCTTGTACGACATCGCCGGCAAGGCGCTCGGCGTACCAGTCCATCAAATCCTCGGCGGGCAACAACGCGACCACATTCCCTGTTTTGTGACCACCTCAGGGAGTACACCCGACGAGATGATTGCCAGTGCCCAACTCTTGTGGGACCACGGCTGGCGCGTGATTCGTACCGGCATGCTATCGCCACGCAATCATGGCGAGGGTGTATTTGAGCCACGTGAGACGCTCGGCATCACCGCCAAGACGCTCGTCAAAATCCGTGAACGGCTCGGCGACGAGTTGACGCTCGGCATTGACTACCACCACCGCTTATCAATTGCTGAGACGGCGACGTTTTGTCAGCGTATGCCCATGGGCACGATTGACTTCCTCGAAGAACCAATTCGTGACGAAACACCAGAGGCCTACGATGCCTTACGACGCATGACCGATATCCCGTTTGCGGTGGGCGAGGAGTTTGCCAGCAAGTGGCAATTTGCACCGTTCATCGAGCGTCATTTGACTGATTTTGCACGACTCGACATCTGCAATGTTGGTGGATTCACCGAGTCAATGAAAGTCGCCGGCTGGGCCGAGACGCACTATATCGATTTGATGCCACATAACCCGCTCGGCCCAGTCTGTACGGCTGCGACGATTCACTTGTCGGCAGCGGTGCCAAACTTTGCCTGGCTCGAGGTACGTGTCTCGCCGAGTGAGAATTTGTATCGTGGTGCAGGTATCAACGACGTGGATGTGCTTTTCCCTGTGCACCCCAAACTCAACGGCAATGTCTTTGATGTGCCACAAGCACCAGGCCTGGGCATCGAGTTTGACGAAGAGACCGCCAAAAAGCACACCTGGAAGTTCTGGGAGGCGCCACATCTGCGCCGCCGTGACGGCTCGGTGACGAATTGGTAATTCAGCATACAAGGAGGTAGCCATGCAACGTATTCTTGCCGGTAGTTATGCCAACTCCGATCAACCGGGTGTCTATATCATTGACCACAACAAGCACGGCGAATTCGTCATGGTTAGCGTGATGAGCGGCATCGACAATCCGTCGTTTTTGGCGCGCCGCGGTGACCGCATCTGGAGCGTCAGCGAAACGAATGTGGGCGCGGGAGTACCGGGCGGCGTTGTGGCCATCACCCGCAACCATCACGATGCACTCAACCATGGGCCACGCCGCCCGAGTGGTGGCGATTGGCCATGTCACATTGCTATCTGTCCGCAACAACGCTTTGCGGTAGTTGCAAACTACGGCACCGGCAACATGGCGTTACTCAAACTTGATGCAGATGGCGCCATTGCTGGGTTGAATGATGTGCAACAACACCGCGGACGTGGTCCACACAGCGGGCGCCAAGAGGGACCACATGCACATTCGAGCGTCTTTACACCCGATGGGTGCTATGTGATTGCCGCCGACCTCGGCACCGATGAACTCGTCGTCTATCGCATCAATGAAGCGCAGGTGACACTTGAGCGCGTTCATTCGGTTGCGGTACCGGCTGGCAACGGTCCACGCCATACCATCTTCCATGCAAATGGAACGATATTGTACGTGGCCAACGAGCTCGCCTGTAGCGTCTCGGTCTTTCGCTATGTCGATGGGCAGCTTGAGCATGTAGCCGACCACTCGACAATCGTGGGGGCCAATCATGATTACACCGTAGCCGACATCCACATCTCGCCGGACGGCAATCATCTCTATGTCACTACCCGCACAGACAATACGATTGCTGCATACCAGATACTCGACGATGGCAACCTGCAACGCATCGGCGTCTACGACTGTGGTGGTAAATGGCCACGGAACTTTGCCATAAGCCCCGATGGCACATATCTGCTGGTGGCGTGTCAACACGACAACCATATCGCGATTGTGCCACGCAACTCGAACGATGGGACACTCGCCGAGCCACTCCTCGCCACAATCCCAGTACCAGGTGTGTCATTTGTGGAGTTTTGGGCATAGCACAGCACACACCGCCCGCGCTCTAGAGCGCGGGCGGTGTGTGTAATCATGTGCACGTATTACTATTACACCCGTGGGTCGTCAAGATGGCGATATTCGCCACGGATAGCCAACCAACGCACCCGGACGATGTCGCGCAGATTGCGCAACGCATCACGGATAGGGTCAACTTTGGTCTCTTCGCCGTAGTGCCAGAGCACAGGCAACTCGGCCACCCGATACCCTCGCGCCACGGCTAGGTACAAAATCTCAACATCAAATGCCGTCACAGCGGCACCTTCAATGACCGGTGCGTCGGCACCGTAGATTTGCGCACGTTGAAACAAATCGCGTGCAACTGCGGTACGAAATGCCTTGAAACCACATTGGGTGTCGTGAAAGTTACCAACGACGATGGCTCGCACCAATCCATTAAACACGCGCCCCATGATATGACGATGCACCGGTTCACCTTCACGCCGCGCTCCTTGCCCCTCGCGTGAACCAATCACCACATCATAACCCGATTCAAGGAGTGGCAACATGCGCTGCCACTCGGCAATTGGCACCGCCAAATCGGCATCACACAGGAGCACATAGCGCCCTTGTGCGGCAAGTGCACCAGCGCGCACTGCAAACCCCTTGCCACGATGATCGAGTGCAAGCAGACGGAGCGCAGACCACGACGCAGCATATGCGCTGACCACCGCAGCTGTGCTATCACGACTCCCATCATCGGCAACCAAAACCTCAACGTCAAGGTGTGACGTACGGACAAATGTATGAATAGCCGCCAACGTATCGGGTAAACGACGTTCTTCGTTATATGCGGGTATTACAATCGATAACAGCGGTTGGCTCGCAGTACTCACGACATGCTCTCTTTATCACCAAAAAACGCATCCCCACCACAGTATCTTACCACTGATGTGTGAGCAGTAAGTGCGATTCATCGACATGCGCTGGAATATCTCGGCGCTTGTGCCAAAATCGTCTCATATGACCGAACATGTGCAATTGCCCGCGCAAACGAGCCCGTGCTGCATGCCCACGAATATGCCACATACTGTCGAACATGAGCACGATTTGCCGCCAAATCATGCTACCAAGATGACGGCGTACGAGTGCACCAGGCATGTTTTTGAGCCAGACCAACGCGAAATTGCGCCCGCAGTAGTAGCTCGCCAATACCCCGCCACCAGTCGCACTCAGGCGATGGTAGACGATGGCAGTTGGCACAAAAACAGTACGGAAACCGTGGAGTCGTGCGCGCAAATTGAGATCGACATCCTCGCAGTACATGGTCAAATCAGGATCAAAAAAATGTCCATCAACTGATAAGCGGTCGATGACACAGCGCCGGTACGCCGCAGCACCGGCACACGCCCCAAAGACCTCTTCTTGCTGCTGATACTGCGGAGCATCTACTTGCCACACACCACGATTGCCCGGGATGCCGTCCACACGATAAAAATCACCAGCCGAATGAATCACAGAGCGCCGATCAAAGAGCATCAACTTACTCGCAGCAATGTCGTATTCGGGATGTGCGTCGAGTGCCCCAATCAGCGCAGCCAGCCACTCTGGGGTGACTTCGGTGTCGTTATTCAGGAGTACGACATATGCGGCAGTGCTTGCCGCAATCGCCGCATTACAGCTTGCCACGAATCCACCATTGCGTGGCATCACCATGACATGTACCTCGGGGTAATGCCTGCAGACAAAGGCCACAGAATCGTCAGTTGATGCATCATCAACCATGACGACACGCATATCGGCATGACGCGTTTGACGCCGTAGTGCATCAAAACAGATGGCCAAATGGTGCACCCCGTTATAGTTTGGCACAATAACGTCGATCATGCCTGTTCCTTACGACATACATCAACGAATGCGGTCACTGCGTCTTGCCAGGGACGGAAGTGCATCCCCATTGCACGCCCCACATAATTTGCGAGTGGTGTATAGGGCGGCACGCGACTTGGGCGCGGATATTCAGCCAACACGATAGGCGTCATCGCCACATGTGCAAGCCCGGCGGCATCGAGTACTGCCCGAGCAAGTTCATATCGTGAGCAGGCCCCTTCATTCACAAAGTGGTATGTGCCGTACGCATCACTTTCGAGCAGGTGTGGCAACGCATCTGCAACATCATCCGCATAGGTGGGCGAACCAATCTCGTCATGGACGACGCGCAAGTGGGACTGTGTGGTGGCGAGTCGCAATATGGTCCGTACAAAATTGCGTGGACCACCAAATAGCCATGCGACCCGCACGATGTAGAGGCGATCGAGCACCCCGCGTGCAGCCTGTTCGCCGGCGTATTTGGAGCGCGCATACGGATTAATCGGATTGGCGACATCATACTCGCCATACGGGTGTGTCGCTTGGCCATCAAATACCTCGTTGGTACTGATAACCACTAACCGGGCATGACTGCGCTTGGCGGCCATAGCAACCCAGCGTGTACCTAGGGCATTGACACGATAGGCCTGGTCGGGATCTTGGGCACAACCATCAACGTTGGTCATAGCTGCCGCATGTACGATGGCCGCAGGGCGTAGTGCGGCTAATTGTGCCACACTCGCACTATCAGTTAATTCAATATCGGCATGACCTAGTGGGATGACATCGTGACGCGTCTGCAGACGTGCCACAACTGCACGCCCCAACTGCCCATGAGCCCCAGTAACCACGATTCGCATGTCTACTCCATTCCCCTCATCAGCATGCAGATTCATGGTAGAGCATCCATTCGCATGCGTCAAACGCATGCGTCAAACGCATGCGATGTGCGTACATCATATGCGGGATAACCACATGCCTGTATAATGCCTGCATGACGCACTTCTACCGCCATGAAAAGGGAAACACTCCTATGACGCATGCATCTGTGCGCGCCCAAGTCGATGCGTATATCGATGCCCATCTTGAGCGCTTTGTGGGTATGCTCGGTGACCTATGTGCCATTCCAAGTGTGGCCGCCCAAGGGCAGGGGATTGAACCGTGTGCCCAGCGTGTCGCCGAACTGCTTGAAGAAATTGGGCTCACGGCACAGTTAATGCCCACCGCCGGTAATCCAGTGGTCTACGCAGAGGGTTCTGGGAGGAGCGACAAAACCATTCTTTGTTACAACCACTACGATGTACAACCTGCTGAGCCGTTTGATTTATGGCATACGCCACCTTTTGAAATGCACCGCAAAGAGGACCTCCTGATTGCACGGGGCGTGGCCGACGACAAGGGCGAATTGGTCAGCCGGATTGCGGCCATCGCCGCCGTACGTCATGTGCTCGGCGAATTACCGGTCGGCGTCAAGTTTTTGATTGAAGGTGAAGAGGAAATTGCGAGCCCTAATCTGGCGCCATTTATCATGGCCAACCGCGAACGCCTCAAAGCAGATGCCTGTGTCTGGGAGTTTGGCTCGCACAACAGTGACGGACACCTCACTAGTTACCTGGGTCTGCGTGGCATCTGCTACCTAGAGCTATCAGTCGAGACGGCGCGCATTGACACGCACTCAGGCATTGCTGGCTCGATTCTCCCTAACGCTGCCTGGCGTCTCGTATGGGCCTTAAACACGCTCAAGGACCAAGACGAACGAATCCAGTTGCCCAACTTTTATGCAAATGTCATCGCCCCGACTGCGCGCGACATGGAGTTGTTGGCGGCCTTGCCCGATAGCGACGAAGAGATGCAGGAGTTGTTTGGCAACACGCGCTTCCTCAAGGATGCACGTGGTGTCGAGCTCCGCCGACGCGAGATTTTCGAGCCGACCTGCACGATTTGTGGCATCACCTCAGGGTATCAGGGAGCCGGTCAAAAGACCGTCTTGCCGGCCAAGGCCAGTGCCAAAGTTGACTTCCGTCTTGTACCGAATCAGACGCCCGAAGAAGT
>VGPG01000028.1 GCA_016875555.1 Chloroflexota bacterium
CGAAATTTTGCGTGAGTTGGGCTTTGCCAACAGCTACATCGCCACGTTCCGCACTGCAGGAGCAATTGGTTCGTGAGTAAAGTCGAACGGATGCGTCTCGATCTCTTAATGGTGGCGCGTGGTTTGGCTGAGTCACGCGCCAAAGCGCAGGCCTTGATTATGGCCGGCGTGGTGCGCGTGAATGGCCAAGTCTGCCGCAAGGCCGGCGAGAACTTGCTGTTAACTGCCGAACTCGAGGTCGAAGAGAGCCTGCCCTACGTCAGTCGCGGTGGCTACAAACTGGCCCATGCCCTCGACGGCTTTGGCATTGATGTGGCTGGGATTACCGCCATTGATGTCGGCGCCTCAACCGGTGGATTCACCGATGTGTTGCTCCAACGCGGTGCGGCTGCCGTGTATGCGGTTGATGTGGGCTACGGCATCCTCGATTACTCCATCCGTAGTAACCCCAAGGTGGTTGTGCTCGAGCGTACCAATATCCGCTACTTGACCGAATTGCCTGTTGCCGAGCACGCCTCGTTACCACCCAGCGCAGCCGTGATTGACGTGGCGTTTATTTCGCTTAAATTGGTTTTGCCGGCCGTCAAAGCCTTGTTGGCGCCAGACGGCTGGATTATTGGTCTCATCAAACCGCAATTTGAGGCGGGTGTCGATCAAGTCGGCAAGGGTGGTGTGGTGCGTGATACTGCTGTACGCGCCCTGACTATCCGCGAGGTCCTGCGGGCTGCTGCGGATCTGGGCTACGGGTGTGCCGGGCTTGCGCGCTCGCCGATCCAAGGGCCAGCCGGCAACGTTGAGTTTTTGGCCTGGCTAAAGATTGGCGTTGACGCCGACATCGACAAGCTTATTGCCAACATTGAATTGTAATTAGTAGCGTGTTTGCAGGGGCGTATATCAGTGCGTCCCTGTTTTTATTTGTCCAAATCGTGGTATATTCGACATGTGAAAAAACACACAACCAAGTCTGCCGGTGATGTGCGTGCGAAGGGATGAATATATGCAACCGCTGACGAACATCCGTGTGCTTGACATGACTCGCGCATTGACTGGCCCATACTGTACCCAAATGCTCGGCGATATGGGAGCAGACATCATCAAAGTCGAACAGCCTGGTATAGGTGATAACTCACGGGCATGGGGCCCACCGTTTGTCAATGGCGAAAGCACGTACTATTTGAGTATCAATCGCAACAAGCGCAGTATGACACTTGATTTGCGCCACCCAGATAGTGCACAAATCATGCGCACCCTTGTGGCGCAAAGCGATATTGTCATCGAAAACTTTGTGCCTGGCAAAATGGCTGAATACGGCTTTGATTATGCTGGATGCAAGATGATTCGCTCTGACATCATCTATTGCTCGATCTCAGGGTTTGGCCAAGAAGGCCCCGATCATGGCCGTGCCGCATATGACCAAGTCATTCAGGGACTTGGTGGGGTGATGCGTGTGACTGGTTATGCTGATGGCGACCCGATGCGTGTCGGCATTGCCTTGTCCGACATCATCAGCGGCATGAACGCCGCCTTTGCTATCATGGCAGCCACGATGTATCGCATGCAGACGGGGATTGGCCAGTACATCGATACATCGCTGTTGTCTGGTCAATTGGCGATGATGTCGTATCATGCTGCGGCCTATTTGGCAACAGGCCATGTACCGAAGCGAACGGGTAATCACAACCCTGAGATTGCGCCGTACGGGGTGTATCAGGCCAAAGACGGCTGGTTTAATTTGGCAGTCGGTACCAACGTGTTGTGGCAACGCTTTTGAGATGCGCTTAATATTAGTGAACTCAGTCATGACCCGCGCTTTGCGACAAATCATGATTGTTCGGTCAATTATGCGGCGATGAATGCCGAGCTCGAAAAGGTGATTCTGCGCTATACAATGCGTGAGATACAAGATATTTTGATTCCTGCAGGTGTGCCTATTGGTGAAATCCACGACATGGCGAGTGTTTTTGCTGATCCTCAGGTCAAAGCGCTTGATGAGGTGGTGACGATTGCCCACCCCAAAGCTGGCGAGATTCGTGTGGTTGGAGCACCATATCGTCTGTCCGAGACGCCGACTACCGTACGACGTCACCCACCAATGCTCGGCGAACATACCGAAGAGATTTTGGCCGAGATCGGGTATGATACCGCGCAGATAGTGGCGTTTCGTCAGTCGGGTGTGTTGGGCACATAAACGATGTCTGTTGTGTGCAAAAGCGGCGGATGGGTGATGCACATGTCATTCATCCGCTGGGTTTGTGGTGCGCCGAGCGAATTTCTTCTGGGCGTTCATGTGTGATTCCATGAGCAGTGGTTGGAGCGTCTGGTAGGTGGTGGCGTCAGGGCTGAGTATTTGCACCCATCCCATCCACGCATATACCGGATGCGGCATGAGTTGGTTGCACACCGTGAAGTCGTGCAACATGGACACTGTGTGTCCGCGGGTTGGCCGACGTGGCCTTGGTCCAAACAATTGCGTATATATCGTGATTGGCAGGCCAAATGCAAAGCGATAGACGGTATCGCGGTTGAGGTGTGACGCGGTGTCGTTGGCACCATCATGATCTTTGAGTGTTGCAAAGTAGACGCCGTGCCTGCGTTGATGCCCCGGGTTATAAAAAAGTGCTGTTTCGCCCCAGGTGAGTTTGATGACGATATCAGGATAGGTCGATGTAATATGGTCGATGATGGTATGTGTTGAAATCATAATGACGTGAGTTGCTCGCGAATTGTCGATGGACGAATACGCATGGTATGTCAATACTGTACACGATATATCAGCGTACTCAAGACGATCATGATGACAAAGAGTGCGTGAAAATACACGTTTCATAAAAAATTCCCGTTGAGATGCATAGTGCAATGCTCTAGGATAAGCGTGGGATATCAGACATCGTTGTTTGAACAGAATCCGCCATGAAGGAGTGTGACTATGTTGGCCAAAAAAACCAACCCGTTTTGGCTCACGCTGGTGTGTGTCGTAGCGCTCATGTTGGCGGCATGTGGGGGCACTGCTCCAACTGCTGCTGAGCCGACTGCCGCACCCGAACCCGCCGCTGAAGAGCCAGCCCCAGCCGTAGAGCCCACGGTGGCGCCGGAGCCGGCCCCTGAGGCCAAAGCATACGTCATCAAGATAATGACGTGGCACGGACCGGACAGCAACACGGGGTATTACGACGGTTACAAGCAAATCGCCGACGACTACACGGCGTTGCACCCGAATGTAACCTTTGAGTTCGTCTTCCAACCGCTCGATGGTTACAAGGAATTGCTCGACACACAATTTGTGTCAGGCAGTGCCCCTCACATCATTCAAATGCAACCGTGGATGTATGGCGAGTATGCCAACAAGGGCGTGTTGTACAACCTGAACAACGCGTATAACGCCAAAAGTGCGTATGCCGATGCCCCACGCTGGATTGACACGTTCTCCGGTGGCGAAGCGTCGTTTGCGGGCATTCGTTCATCCAATAAGTTCGGTGGTATCTTCTTTGTCCCCAACGACAGTAACGCGACCATGTCGATTGGCCAACCGATTTTTTACAACAAAGACTTGTTCAAGAAAGCAGGTCTTGACCCAGAAAAGCCACCGCAGAATTGGGAAGAGTATCGTGCAACGATGAAGGCACTCAAGGAGAGTGGTGTCATCCCTGTTGCCGCAGATAATGGGCGTTGGGTGGGATGGTCACTTGGTCAAGTTGGCTATCAATTCGGTGAGAAGTACGTCGATCAATTTTATGATGCGAAGTACACCGAAAAAAATCGTGGGGTCGAGTATTATTGGGACAAAGTCTATTTGGCACTGGCCAACGGACAGCTCGAAAATGCCGATTATTACGACGACATGTTGACCATTTGGAAGGATTACTCGCAGTACTGGCAAGAGGGTTGGACAGGCACCGCTGAGGCTGATGCCCCCAATCTCTTCATGACCGGTCAAGCAGCCATGTTGCAAGCCGGTTTCTGGGACTTCCAAGGCTACTCTGATTTAATTGGTGACAAGTTCGAATGGGGCATTTTTCCCGTACCAGTCATCACCAGCGAGACATCAAAGTTTGCCATCGGTAAGTATGGTGCACCACCCAACACACAAGATTATGGCTTTACGGTGAATGCCACCGTTGAGCAGGACAAAGAATTGGAGGCGGTAGTCGTTGATTTCCTCCAGTACTTCTCAAGTGTTGAGGCCCAAACCAAGTATGTGGGTATCGCGAAGTCGTTCTCACCTGTTGACGGTGTGCCGATCCCCGACCAAATCAAGGGCTTCGTCAATCCTAGCGACCGTGCCACGGCCGTTGAGGTGGTTGGCTCATCCTTCATTGAATGGGGTGATGGTGCAATCTGGCCCGGACTCTCACAAGATTTCTTGATGGGCAACATCAGCCTCGAAGACTACAAGGCGAAGGTTGCAGAGCTATCGCGTGATGGTTCAAAGGGCTACGTTGAAGGCATGATTGGCGCGGACGGCTATGCCACGCAAGTCACCGCGGCAGAAGCAAAACTTGCAGAGATGCAGGCTGATGGTAGCAATGAATTAATGATTCAATCACAACAAGCCACCATCGAGAATCTCAAACTCCGACTAGAGATGATGCAGACCTACTACAAACAACAATAGTGGTTCGCGTTCATCGTCAGGCGAGGTGGAGTCTCTCCACCTCGCCACTAGCCGTTAATGAGGTTCTACCATGATCAATCAGCTGTTTAAGTCTTCGCAACAGCAAAAGCGACGAACGCGTGGTCGGACGCAAATGTGGATTGGCTGGCTGTTTGTGGCACCAGCAATTGCACTCAATCTGCTGTTTGATTGGTATCCGATGTTTGATGGTATTTACCGTTCGTTCTTTCGCTGGGATGGGTACAGTACTGCCGTGTATGTGGGCTTCGAGAACTTCCGGAAGATTTTCAACGACTCGGTTTTTTGGACATCCGTCGCAAACATGCTCTTTTTCTTGATTACGAGCATTGTGTTGATGATCCCAACGATTATCACCAGTGTTATCCTATTTCGGCTTCGTAACATGCGTGGGCAGTATTTATATCGTGTGCTCTTCTGTATTCCCATGGTTGTGCCGTGGATGATCATCATTTTGATGTGGCAATTCATGTACAACCCGCAATATGGTTTGTTCAATAATTTATTGACGTCATTAGGACTCACCGATTGGAAGCAAACGTGGCTTGGTGATCCCGAATTAGTCAAATGGTGTCTGATTTTCATGGGCTTTCCATTTGTGACTACCAATGCAGCATTGATATATCTTGGGGGTCTCAAGAGTGTCTCCGAATCAGTGTGGGAGGCAGGCGCACTTGATGGCGTCGGCCCCATTCAAAAGTTCTTTTATCTTGAATTTCCACTCATCTTAGGTCAATTCAGTTTGAATTTAATTGGCACGATAACGGCTGCCATTACCGGATATACGACACAACTCATCCTCACCAAAGGTGGGCCTGGATTCGCCTCAATGGTGCCTGGCTTGTACATGTATCTCTCCGCGTTCAAAAGCCAAAAGTACGGATACGCCTCCGCGCTTGGTCTCGTCATGTTCGTCCTTTCATTGGTCGTCACATTGCTCAGCATCAAGTTTTTGAAAAAAGAAGAGCAATCATCATGAGGATATCGGTATCGCAACAGCAGCCACGCCAAATCGCATTCGCGGAGTGGGGCAAACATGTGGTGTTGATGCTTGTTTCGGCAGCACTGCTCTTTCCGATGTTTTTGATGCTGGTCATGTCCGTCAAAAACAAGGAACAGATTGTTTTTGAGTTTTTTACCATTCGGCCACCGTTTCATTTCGAAAACTACGCAGTTGCATATGGCTTTATTTCACCGTTCATGCTTAATAGCGTGTGGATGGCAGTTGCATCTACCGTGTTGACGGTATCGGTAACGGCACTCGCCGGTTATGCGTTTGGTAAGCTTGAATTTCCTGGGCGTAATCTGCTTTTTTGGATATTGTTTGCCAAAATGATGTTGCCGGGTATCATGAATTTGATTCCGTCGTTCACGTTGGCGTGGCGACTCGGTATCTTGGATACGTCGTGGCCAGTCATTTTGTTTTGTGCAGGCACCTCACAGCCGTTCTGGGTATTCGTAATGCGTACCTTTGTTGCGCAACAGCCCCAAGAACTGTTTGAGTCAATGCGCATTGACGGAGCCAACGAATTCCAAATCTTTCGTTATCTCGCGGTGCCACTCCTCCGCCCCATGATTGCACTGATGTCGATTAACGTCTTCGTCTCGGTATGGAACGATTACATATGGCCATTAGTGACCATTCAATCGTTCGAAAAACGTCCACTCACCGTCGGTCTGGCATATCTCACGTCGGCACATCCCGGCGACTACGGCATGCTTACTGCAGGGTATGTCATCGCCGCTTTACCGTTGCTCGTCCTCTTCTTCATTTCGATGAAACAGTTCATCGAAGGGCTGACCGCTGGTGCCATTAAGCTGTAAGGCGGTGATGATGCAACCTCTCCTCATCGATGATATTGAGCGCGTCAGAACGCGCATCTTGACGAGTACCGATCGTAAAGGTCGTGACGCCGAACTTTGGCGCTTAGTATTGCGGTGTGCGCGCACTGCACCATTTTCGTTTCCATGGTTTACCCCATTTGTAGCCGTTATCACGCGTGATCCACAAGATATCGCTAATGCGGCTGAGGTGCTGCGTCGCTACATTGGCAAACTTGATACGATGTATTTTTCAACAGGTCTCCAATTTCATTTTTGGTGCTTTGCCTTTCCACACGCCAAGTGGAGTCTGTACTTTCAGTGGTTGTGCACGTTGAATGCATTTGACGATGCCGAAGCGGCAGAAATTGCAGAACAACTCATCGAGTATCACTTTGTGAATTTTTTATATGGGTTACGGACAAAGCCTGAACCGGAATGTGTCGACAATCAAGCGCTCTCGTTGGCACTCAGTGCTACCTTGCTCGGCTATGTCTTCACACAGCCACCATACGCATCTCACATGGCCACAATTATTCGCGATGAGGGACTTCGCCGTTTGCCCGGCATACTCGGTGATATGCCACCATCCGGCTATAGTGGCGAGGGGAGTTCGTACATGGATTGTGTCAACGGACCTGCCGTGGCACTCGCCGTCGAATTACTTGAGCGCATTACCGGTGAGTCCGATGTGCTCCGTCGGCCATTTACCACAAACGGTGCAACGCCATATGCCGTGTTACAAATGGTGGCTCGAGAGTGGATGCCGGGTGGATTACTTCTGCCATGGGATAACTACGGGTATCAATTTGGTGTGCGCGCACCCCTTGCGTACGCCGCACACAAAACTGGTGAGCCGTTATTCACTGATATATTGCATCACGAAGCGCTGTGGAGCTACGATATTGGCACAGGGTGGGCGTACGACGATTTGCCGTGGACGTTGATTTGGTGGCCACACCGCGAACACATCGCTACGAGTGCATCTCCGCGCAGTTGGTACGAGGCACAGGTCGGTGGCGCATTGGTCAGCGATGATCGGCAGTTCTATGCCATGCAAATGTGGGATGCATCAACACCCATAGTGCCGACGCGTGCCCACGTAAATCCCAATGCAGTCATCTTTAATGCGTATGGGCTACCGTTGTCCGCAGATGGGTCACCCACACCAGGTGGAGCGCCGCGCTTTAAGTTTGCTGACACCGTACGTCAGGTGAACTTTCTTACCATGGGACAAATCGATGAGTATAACTACGGTGATGGGTGTGGTGGAGCACATTCAATTGTACTCGTGGATGATTGGGAGGGATTACGTAACATGACGGAGTGTCCACAAATTCGACATGCAACAGCGAATCTGGCACAGCATACCGTCATGTGCGATGTTGCCCCTACCTACCAAGAGCGCTGGTCCGATATCTCCACGATGATTCGTCGTACCACGTTGTGCGCACAACGGTTTTTTGTGATAGAAGATTATTGTCACGCATCAGCGCCACATACGTGGACGATGCGGTATGTGCTTCGCCCATCGTTTGTGCCGTCCGAATCAGGGATAAAGATTCATACACCCGAAGGTGTACAACTCCAACTAATCCCCGTGCTTGCCACGCCACATGTGCATACCGAATCAGTGATTGGGCATCCAGCCAAACCAGACGGTGCGAGTGGCATTGCTGATTTTGTCTACCACGGCACGAATGTCCATCAGCTCACATTGGCGTGGATGTCCACCACACGTACCCGTGGAGATGCCGTTTTGCGGTTTGCGGCGGTGGCTGATGCAGCAGACGCATTCAGTGTTGCAGAGGCACGTGCGCACCTCAGCGCAACCGATATCTATTTGGACATGCAATTGCCCCCATACATGGAGGCTGACGTGCCCATCCTCAAGCGCTGGTGGTATCACACCGTAGTCGCAAAGCCACCTACCGCTGCCTGGTTGCAACTCCCTGTGGGCATGGCAAATCCGCGCATCTGGTTGAATACGCACGAACTAGACCTTACGCCACACCGCTGTACAGCAGAACTCATTGCGCCACAGGTTGCAATTCCTGAGCATTTGCGTGATGCCCAAGAACTCGACATACTCATCTGCGTTGATGTACCCGTCAGTCACTACGAGGGAGGTGGTGATGGTACAATCGGTTTCACTGGCGGCGTGTGGTGGATGCATCCCGTTGACACAGAAGACGTTGTTGCGGTTCATTGGCACAATGATATGCTCCATGTACACAGCACGCAGCGCGACTATCATGTGCCATATACACGACTAGAACGAGTACCAGATGACACGATACGCCACAATTGAAGCAGTGTTATCACAACCTGCGCACATCGACCCGGCATCACGTGATGCTGATTGGCGCATTCGCTATGCGGCGGCAATCGCCATGGCCTACCAGCCTGATGCACACTGGCTACCGCTTTTACACGACATGCTCCTGATCGAGGCGCAACGCCCCTTGTATACGCAGCCAGTTGTGCAATTTTCACAGGGGACCGGTGATACGCGCATGGCCGAACAAATCGGCCCACTCACGGTCAGCTTTGATCGTGCATACGACGAAGCGACCAAAGATGCGTGGCGTTGTCGAGGACGTGTGCGACAGGCAGTGCTGTTCGCAATAGCCGCTATCGGACGTGCATCGCCCGAATTGCTCGACGTACTGCATTCGTTCATCGCAGATCCTCACGAGGATTTTGCGGTCAAAGCCGCCACTGCGCGTGCACTTGGTGCGATTGCGCATCCATCGAGTTTGCCGTATTTGCAGATGGCGCTTGCGTGTGATGAGTGGTGTACCAATCGTGAGGCGGCCAAAGCACTAGCAAGGATGGCTCGATGACACGACTACTGACTATAGGAATTGCATCGTTGACGGCAAGGCCAGGTGATCGTGCGTATAATCTCGCACAAATTACATGGGCTGCCCAACACGCTGTTCGATCTGGTTGTGATTTGTTGTTGACTCCGGAGATGAGCACAACTGGGTACGGCGGCTATCCCGAGATCGTCGCATGTGCTGAACGTGCTGGCGATGGGCCAATCTATGAGCATCTTGCCGCACTAGCACAGCGTACTGGTGTGGTAATGACTGCCGGGTTCGTCGAAGATGCACGTCCTATGCGCTATCTCTCTCACTACGTGGTCTATCCAGATGGAAGTTTCGTAGTGCAACGCAAAAATCGCGTGACACCGCGCGAGTATCCGCTCGATCCGGCCGTGTCACTCTTCTTCGACGATACTGAGGAGATTGGTCATGTAGTTGCTGATCAGGCGTATTGGCAGTTCTTTCATGTCAAAGGGGTTCGCTGTGGCATCGTCATTTGTGCTGATTTGGGTGTAAAGCAGTTGCATGATTACTTCGTCAGTCAAGGAATAGAACTCATGCTCCTACCGACGGGTGCAGGTGGTACGCGTGCAGAACGAATGACTACGGCCGAAATTGTTACAGCACACGGTATTGACCGCTACATGCACGAGATGCGCGCCGCATGCTTCCCCGGCGATGGAATAAAGGAGTGTATTACCTATCGACGTGCGCTTGCCGCTGTCAATATGTGCGGATACGATGGCAAACACTTTTATCATGGTGGCCAGGGCTCCATCATTGACCAGTTCGGCGATGTTCATGCGTTGATTCCAGGGATTGCCAATCTTGATCGTCAGCAATCACGTTTTGCATGTGCCCACATTGATTTTGATCATCAACGTGATTAGGGGAGTGCAATGATGCGAATACGGGTCGGCGTGGTTGGGCTGAACTTCGGCAGTTGGATGATCGAACATGAGTTGTTGGTCGGTGATGGCGCCGCTTGTGTGGAGATTGTAGCGGTATGCGACATTCAACCGGAGAAAGTTGCCGTGTGGAGTGAGCGCCTTGGCGTGCCAGGGTACTCGTCACTGTATGAACTCCTTCAGCAACATGCCGTTCAAGCGGTGGCACTCTTCACGGGACCAGTTGGTCGTGCCGCCCTGATTCAACAAATCATCGATGCAGGACGTGATGTCATCACTACCAAACCGTTCGACGGAGATAGTGCCGCCGCCGCCGCCGTACTACGGGCAGCAGTGACTGCGCGGCGTGTCATCCATCTGAATTCTCCGCCGCCGTTGATGACGCCGGATATGGCGCAACTTCATGGCTGGATGCAACAGTATGATCTCGGAGAACCGATTGCATTTCGTGCGACCACATGGTGTTCGTACCGTGAAGTTGCCGATGGGAGTTGGTACGACGATCCGCAACTCTGCCCTGTGGCACCAATCTTTCGGTTGGGTATCTACCTTATCAACGATTTATCATGGTTTTTTCGCGATGTCAGCCACGTCTCCGTCCAGCAGTCACGCATATTTACGCAACGGCCAACTGCAGACAACGCACAACTTGCCATTCGCTACGCAAATGGGGCACTAGGGCATATCTTTGCGTCGTTTTGTATTGACGACATGCAGTACTATCGCTGTGCCATGGAGCTGAACTTTGCGCGTGGAACGCTCTACCGTAATGTTGGGCCCATGCACGATAGTAACCATGTGCAACTGAGTGTCGTCATGGCCAAAGATGGTGTGCAGGAGGTTTTGCATGCACAAACTCCCCCACAGGGTGCTGGCTATCAGTGGCACGCATTTCAACATGCTGTACTCAATGCACAGGGAATCTCTACGGAGTATGCGGCGCGCATTGTTACCGGTCTGCAGGTCATAGATGCGATGCGTCAATCAACGCAATAGTTGAGGAGATGATGCAATGACGGTTGGCATCGGGTTGTTCGGTCACAATGGACATCAGTTGCCCGTAGATAAGGCATGGGATGGCGCAGAAGTTGTTGCCGTGTGTGGCATGCCAACGCGCCACACCCCTCATCCACAGCATGATTCTTTTGATGCACTACTTGCCGATACGCGAGTACACTTGGTTTCGATTTGCGCACCACGTCGCGATCAGCAAGGTGACTATATTCGCCAAGCGCTGTTGGCAGGTAAGCACGTCTATGCCGAAAAACCGGCATTAATGTGCCATGCAGATATCGTTGACGTGTTGGCACTTGCGCACCACGTTGGGTGCCATTTCTTTGAGATGACGGGTACGGTGGACGAAGCACCCTATGCATTGGTTGCGTCGTTGATGGCGCAACGTACCATCGGTGAACTAGGCCATGTGCTGGTGCGTAAATCATATCCGTACGCAGATTGGCGTCCACAAGATGAAGGCATAGATGGGGGCCTGATAATGCAATGTGGCATACATGCGTTACGCATGGTAACGCATCTCACGGGGCATCGGATTGTGGCCATTAGTGCCGTAGAAAGTGCGGTTGGCAATCCGGTGACTGCGGGTGGGCTACATTTGGCTGCGAGCATGTCTGCACGTCTCGATAATCATGCTGTAGTCAGTGTGGCTACAAACTATCACAATCCACGTGGTCATGCACGCTGGGCAGATGATGAATTGCGCCTCTATGGGAGCGATGGCATGATTATGACGAATCACCAGCACGAAGTGCATGTGGTCACCCACGATGCGCATACCACACTCACATGCCCTGAACAACCACCAGCATTTCAACATGTGATAGATGTGATCCGCAAAACAGCACCGCGCAAACGTGATGTGGTGTGGGATATGCATCCAACCCATGCTGTGATTGCTGCCAAAGCGTCTGCGATGCACAGCGGTCAGTGGATGGACGTCCCATAATTTGCAGTATAATGGGGCACCCCAATACCGAAACGCTGACCGCCGCGGAGGTGTACGCAATGCCGCAGGTGATTTTAGTAGATGACAATATCAAAGCACTCGATGGGCTCCGTCGACATATTCCGTGGCACGATACTGGATGTGTGTGTGTCGGTACCGCACAAAACGGCATCGAAGCACTCGCACTGTGTCATGCGTTGCATCCCGACGTGGTCATTACCGATGTCAAAATGCCACAAATGGATGGTATTGCACTTTGCCGGCAGCTACACCACTCGTTCCCTGATATGCAAATCATTGTGATTTCTGCGTACGATGATTTTAGTTTTGCTCAACAAGCAATGTCATTGGGTGTCAAGCATTACGTGCTCAAACCCGTGAATCATCAAAAAATCGCTGAACTCTCTGCCATCCTCCTCCATATGGCCCAAAAAACACAACAATACACCGCGTCAATGTCGGCGTTTTTTACCTCAAATGACGTGGATGTATTGCGCCAGGCGCTGCTCCACACACATGAGCAACAGATAACACAGACAATCACTCGAATATTTGCCAGTGCCCGTTTGGATGTGCGTGTCGCCAAACAAATTGCTACACATCTGGTTGCCGTGTTGTATCAACACTCAAGCCAGTTCGGCCTTACGACACTGGTGGCACACCAAAGCGTGAATGATGGGCTAGCGGGTATCAATGCACTCCAAACGGTTGAGAGTGTCCGTGATTATGTGTTTCGGATGTATCACAATGTCATGCGCTATCTGAATGCACAGCGCAACCCGAGTACCGAACAACTTGTTCAGCGCATTTTGCACTACATCGAAGAACACTATGGTGATGCAGATATTTCAACTTACGCCATCGCACAAAAGTTTCATTTGAGCCAGAGTTATTTGTGCCAAATCTATCGTGAACATACGCGCACGAGCATTCATGCCACAATCACGCAAAAGCGTATAGATGGAGCCTGTGAATGCCTGAAGCAGGATCCACAGCGTTCAATCGCTGAAATAGGTCGGCAAGTGGGCTACATGGATGCACAATATTTCGCCAAAGTCTTTCGACGGGTCCGAGGGCTCACGCCTAGTGAGTATCGCGAATTGGCAACACCGATATGACCAGACCAACGCTCCTACGCAGAATATTTCTGCTCGTAAGCGTGTTGTTTTTTGTGTTGCTCGCCACCACAATTACCATTATCTATCTCTTTTTTTCAAATTTGTTGGTGCGGAATGCACAAGACTATTTGCATCTCATCATGCAACAGCACCAACGGTCGGTAAATACATCATTGCAACGCGTTGATGAAGTTGTTGTTGGCTTAACAAATGACCGGTTTTTGTATCAGCAAGTAGCATTGCCGGTGAGTGAAAATTACGTCGATCATGCGATTTCCCGTCAAGAAATCAATCGGTATTTGGTGCGCTCCGTCTATGTGCCGTTACGTCAGTATTTTGGACAAGTCAACTACTGGTTTTTTATTGATGATCAATATCCGAGTAGTGCGCTTTATGCCTCCTATTCTTTTCCGGCAAATCGCGTCCTCACCATGCAACGAGCGCGTGATATGGCGTTTTTTGGACCTACACAGCGTGCCCAAGGACAAGTGTATTGGTTCATGCAAGCGGATAAACCAAACAAAATTTATGCCACGGTGTGGCTGCGCGGTACGTCAAGTACGGTGACAATTCCCGATCTTGGCATTTTGCTTCTTGAATTTGATGTCTCCGATATCGTGGGCACGAGCGAGTCCGAAGTTAACGGTGCATCGACGTATTATTTAATTGATCCGAACAACCAGATATTCGGCGTCAATGGTTTGGCGAATCGTGTTGAGGTCGAGCAATTTCTGCAGACATACACACGGAGTTCTCAGGTCGTTAATCAAACGGTGCAGTCGAATAACCAGTTATTCAGTGTGCTCTGGTTAGATACCGGCTGGATGCTTCTCGGGGTAACGCCATTTTCGGAAATTACACGTCAGACGCATCGGTTAAGTGAGTTCTTGATTCCACTTGTCTTCATCTCATTGATTGCAGTGGTCGTGGTGTCCTATGTGATAGCGCGTTCCATTTCACGGCCGATTGTATGGTTATCACATGTGATGCAACACTCTCGCCACCAGTCAGATTTTGTTGCAACGATACAAGAGCGACCACAGACCATAGAAATTGCACAACTGTATGACTCGTATCAGCAGTTTGTCTTCCGTATTAAACAGCTCTTACACGATGTCTATTTGACCGGTATCAGTGTCAAACAGGCGGAGTTGCGTGCGTTACAAGCACAAATCAATCCGCACTTCCTCTACAACACACTCGACTCAATTAGCTGGGTGGCGCTTGATCATGGTGACTCCGATGTGCCGCGCGTAGTATCGTCGCTGTCAAACATTTTGCGCTATAGCATTAATGATTCAGATCGTTTGGTGACCTTTGCTGAAGAGATTGCCATTGTCAAAGATTATCTCGATATTCAAAATTTTTGCTACCAGATTGATATTCAACTGTGCGTCGATGTTGCAGATACGCACATACACCACCAACTGCCCAAATTGACACTCCAACCCATCATCGAGAACGCCGTACTTCATGGGTTTTTGGAACAGAAGCAGAAAACAGGTGTTATTCATATTCGTTGTCAGCAACAAGGCCGTGTTGTCGAATACGCCATCGAGAATCCCGGGAGCGCAGATATTGATCGAATTAATGCGCTGTTGCATGATGCCGTCGAACCGCAGAAACACGGCGTTCGTAACGTGCATAATCGCCTTCGCATGTTGTTTGGGAACGATGCAGGACTGCAATATGTACGCACAGCGCACGGCGCAACAGTGGCAAGATTGACACTCATAGTGCCATCCGATCAAACCTAATTGTTCGGAGAACGGCCACGTCACATATATGTGTGTTGTGCCAACGCGGGTAGCAGTGTCGCACTTTTTAACGCATGGCAACATGTGCAATTAGATGCAGACATTTTGCAAAAAATATGCTACAATCGGGTTGCTTCAAACTATCCAATATGCATGTGAATCGCTCAAACTGGATAGGATCCGTCGAGCTAAAGCTATCTCGACGGCGCGAAGCGGCAACGAGGCCGGATCCGCGCACTAGATCAAACGAGGAGACCAATGCAACATTTAACGCTGTTCGAACAGTCGGCCGTCTGGGCGGTGCTGGGCATGTCGTTGCTCGGTATCGCCTACGCTTTTATCCTACGAGCACAAATTCTGGCTCACGATAAAGGCACTGAGCGCATGCAGGAGGTGTGGGGCTTCATCAAAGCAGGTGCAAATGCCTACTTGAGTCGTCAATTCCGCACCATCGCTATCTTGATAGCGATTCTCACCTTTGTGCTGGGAGCAAGTGTGCTCATCATTCCACCTACGCGAGAGGCTGTTGAACGCTTTGGTACCGAAGAAGCCGCCCTTTGGTGGGTCGCCATCGGTCGTGCGGTAGCCTTTTTGATGGGTTCATTCTTCTCATATGCAGTCGGATATGTCGGTATGAACGTTGCCGTCGAAGGTAACGTGCGTGTCGCGCAGGCTGCCCGTCAAGGCTACAATCCTGCACTCCAGGTTGCCTACCGTTCGGGGACTGTGACCGGTATGCTTACCGTTGGTCTTGGTTTGCTCGGTGGTACGCTGATATTTATGGTTTTTGACATCAGCGCTCCTGATGCACTGCTCGGCTTCGGCTTCGGTGGTTCTTTGATTGCGCTCTTCATGCGCGTCGGTGGCGGTATTTACACCAAAGCTGCCGATGTCGGTGCTGACCTGGTCGGCAAGGTCGAGGCCGGCATCCCCGAGGATGATCCGCGCAACGCTGCCGTGATTGCAGACCTTGTAGGCGACAACGTCGGTGACTGTGCCGGTATGGCCGCTGACGTCTTTGAGAGCTTCGAGGTAACCATTGTCTCTGCCTTGATTCTCGGTATTGTGCTCGGTGATGCAGTCAAGGGTGTGATGGGTGATGGTCAATACGACATGCGCTTCGTCATCTTCCCATTGATTTTGCGCGGTATTGGCGTTATTGCATCGTTGATTGGCAATACCGTCGTAAAGACCGATGAAACCAAGCGCGACGCCATGGGCGCCATGAACAAAGGTTTCTACTTGGCAGCTGCAGTTTCTGTCGTCGGCTTTGCGATAGTCACGCAGTATTACATGATTGACCCCAATACCGGTGCCGTTGACTGGAAGCCATTCTTGGCTACGGTCGCTGGCATCTTGTTGGCAATTGCACTCGATAAATTGACCGAGTACTACACCTCCACCGCGCATACACCAGTCAAAGAGGTGAGCGCTTCTTCCCAAACCGGGGCGGCAACCAATATCCTTTCAGGTACCGCCTTGGGCATGGAGTCGAGCATGTGGTCGGCAATTGTCATTGGCGTCTCAGTGATGGCATCCGTATTCATCTATGCAGGTGAGCCAGCTGCCACGCAATTCACTGCTATTTTGTACGGTGTCTCATTAACGGGTATCGGCATGTTGACGCTCACAGGTAACACGATTTCGATGGACTCGTTCGGTCCGATTTCGGACAACGCCAACGGAATCGGAGAGATGTCGAATCTCGAAAAGAACGCCCGTAACGTCATGGATGACCTTGATGCGGTCGGTAATACGACCAAAGCCGTGACCAAGGGCATTGCAATCGGTTCTGCGGTAATCGCCGCCGTTGCATTGTTCGGTTCGTTCTTGACCGATGTCGGCAAGGTGCAAGAGCAGATTGGCGTCGAGAAGTTGATGCAAATCAACGTGGCCGCACCAGAGGTCTTTATCGGCCTGTTGGTTGGCGGTGCGATACCCTTCCTCTTCTCATCAATTATGATTCGTGCTGTTTCGCGTGCTGCTGCCGAAATCGTCAACGAAGTGCGCCGGCAGTTCAAGATTCCTGGCGTCATGGAGGGTACCGTGTTGCCCGACTACGCACGCGCAGTCAGCATTTCAACAACGGCCGCTCAGAACGAGTTGTTGGGCTTGGGCATCTTGGCAGTCGTTGTGCCCATGATTGTCGGATTCATGCTCGGCGTTGAGGCGCTCGGTGGCTTCTTAGCCGGCGTCATTCTTTCAGGTCAACTGCTAGCCGTCTACCAGTCAAATGCAGGTGGTGCATGGGACAACGCCAAGAAGTACATCGAAGAGGGCAATTTCGGTGGCAAGCACTCCGAGCCTCACAAAGCTGCCGTCGTCGGTGACACCGTCGGTGATCCGCTCAAGGATACGGCTGGTCCTGCCTTGAACCCGATGATCAAAGTCATGAACCTGGTGTCGCTGATTATTGCGCCGATTATCGTTACTGCCCGCCCTGAAGGCGAGCCGATGGGTGTCGGCGTAATCATCGTGATGGTCGTGAGCCTCGCCGGCTTTGTGTGGGCCATCTGGCGTTCAAAGAAACCTACTGGAGTGAGCATGTAGCTCTAGCGGTTGCATCACACAACGCCCCATCTCGTCGAGATGGGGCGTTGTGTGGTATCGTGTGGCGTCACCGCACGTCAATGATGCTTCGCAAGCAGCGATCGGTATGTGTGCGTCAAATAAAAACCACCCAAATCGCGCCATTTGGGTGGGTCAAACCTGGTCCGCTATCGTTGGGAAATCCGGGAATTAGTAACTGCGCTTCTGGTTTTGATAGCAGTCTTCGCAGTATACTGGCTTGTTGTTGCGCGGCATAAATGGCACGGTAGCCTCTTTGCCACAACGAGCACAGGTGGTCGTGAATTGCTCACGGGGACCGCTGTTACCGCGATCGCGGTAGCCACCACCCATGCCATCACGCGAGTTCATTTGTGACTTGCGTGCTTGGCGGCATGGACCGCAGCGGGTTGGCTCGTTTGTGAAGCCCTTCTGGGCGTAGAATTCCTGCTCGCCTGCAGTAAACACGAATGGTGCACCACAATCTTTGCAGTTCAGCGTCTTGTCAGCGTAGCTCATCGCTAGCTCTCCTCTAGTCTCCAAGGTGGGTAAATGCCGTGGGGGAATCTGGTATGCGCGGACCAGGGGATTTGAGTGCAATCACACGTGCGTAAGGGGGTTTTAACAAAACATGCCTAGAACGTATTGAACATCACCCATATCGTAATTCGATTGTATCACATGTTGTACACATTATGCAATACT
>VGPG01000029.1 GCA_016875555.1 Chloroflexota bacterium
GCCACGAGATCGGCCACAAACTGTGCATCTTGGACGGCCTTGGTGCCGATAATGACGCGCGTTACGCCAAGCGCACGCACGGTTGCCACGTCGGCGTGCGTGCGAATGCCACCACCGAGCTGAATGGGTATTTGGACGGCCTTGGCGATAGCCTCAATGGCTGCGGTGTTGACCGGGTGCCCTGCTTTGGCACCGTCTAGGTCAACAACATGGAGGTGCGTGGCGCCCTCGGCGACCCAACGGCGTGCAGCATTGGCAGGTGATTCGTCGTAGACGTTGGCCGTCGCAAAGTCACCTTGGGTCAGGCGCACACAGCGCCCCGCATGAATGTCAATGGCTGGATAGAGTTCAAACATGCGGTTGCTCACATTCAATCTTGGCCACGTGTGTGACAAAATTCCGCATCAGACGCAATCCTGCAGAACCACTTTTTTCGGGATGAAATTGTGCTGCAGCGATGTTTTTGCGGATAAGCACACTCGGAAATGTGCATGAATATTGCGTGGTACCTGCAACAATTGATGGGTCAACTGCACAGTAGTACGAGTGCACAAAATAAAAATCAGTCCCATCAGGAATACCGTCAAAGAGCGGGTGATGCGCAAATGCGGGTGTGTGATGCACTTGATTCCAGCCGATTTGTGGCACTTTGTCCGTATCTGGAAAGCGCGTCACATTGCCGTCGAAGACGCCCAAACATGCATGCCGGCCAAATTCATCACTACTGGCACACAACACCTGCATCCCCACACAAATGCCCAGAAATGGTACATCGCGCAGGATGGCGTCGCGGATGGCCTCGTCAAGACCTGTGCGTTTGAGTGTGGTCATCGTATCAAGGGTGGCCCCCACTCCCGGCAGAATGACTGCAGGTGCACTTGCGACTACAGCTGGATTATTGGTGACCTGCAATGGGACACCCAAATGATGCAAGGCACGGACGACATTTGGCAGATTACCCGCGCCATAATCAATCACTGCAAGTGTCATGCCGAGGCTCCTTTGGTGTGCTGGAGAAGAGGATGGTTATTGGTCAACCATGCAATTGTTTGATCGGCACCGTGTGGATTACTTGGCCGTGTCCCAAGCTCGTCTTCTGGTAACGGTCGATTGGCGAGCCGTGCAGTCATGGCAAGACTGCAGGCCGCTAGTGCGGGCAGACTATACCCACCTTCGAGGATTGCTGCGATGCGCCCATCACACAGATGATTTGCAGCATCGATGAGTGAGTCAATCAGTGCCGCATACCCACTTGCCGAAAGACGACAGTTGCCGATAGGGTCATCCCAATGTGCATCGAATCCTGCGGATATGAGCACAAGTTCGGGTTTGAAGGCATACAGTGCCGGTACAACGACCTGCTGATACACGCGCAAAAACGCTGCGTCGCCACTCTGGGCCGGCATCGGTATGTTGAGCGTTGTACCAAGCCCCGCTCCTTTGCCTGTCTGGTTGAGCGTGCCACTGAACGGGTACAACGGCGATCCGTGACTCGATACAAACAAGACATGTTTGTCCGTGTAGAAGGCGTCTTGCGTGCCGTTGCCGTGATGCACGTCAATGTCTACGATTGCAACGCGCGTCACACCATGGTGCTGCTGAGCGTAGCGCGCGGCAACAGCAATATTATTGAAGAAGCAAAAGCCCATGGCCGTACTCGGTGTGGCATGATGACCGGGTGGTCGCCCGAGCGCAAATGCACGCTCACCACGCATCACTGCGTCAACGGCAGCACAGGCCGCACCAACGCTGTGTAGGGCAACATCGTACGTTGATTCTGTCAGATACGTGTCCTCGCCAATCCAGCTGTGCTGACCAGTCATGGTGGTGACTTTTTGGTGGAGCCACGCCACGTATTGCTCAGTGTGGACGGTTTTGAGCCAATCGGGTGCAATTGGATTGGCTTGCACAAACCGGCAATACGCCGATGCTGACTCACGCAATGTGGTGACGATGGCATCCGCACGAGCGGCATTTTCGGGATGGCGCGTATGACTGTGTGCACCATGATTTGGAATTGTAATTATCGTCACTGACATGCGTTGTTCACTATTTGTAATCTACAATGTAGTATAGCACGCATTGTCGGATGCTTGTGCCGTGTAGGCGGTTTTTTTGTGTGATAAATGATAGAATAAAAGCGGGCAATCTGCTGCCTCGTAGTGAATAAGGCACCTATGTCACTGAGTTATGAAGAGTTAGTCAACGCATTTGAATCAACGTGGGCGCAAGTCGGTCTCCACGAGCACGAAATCGTCGAATACATCACGCCTGCAACGCTCGAGCGCACCTTTCGCGTGCATCTCTTCCCCGATCATGGAGAACCGCTGACAGATGCAAATATGCCCCCATGGGTCGAGGCGACGTTGACGTGGGGTGCGGCACATCATCTACACGATGGTTCAACCGTGCAAACGCCACTCGAAATTCAGTGGAACTACACAGTACCGCTGTCGCTCACCGAAAAGCGCAGCGATCAAGAACTAGCAAAGAGCGCACAAACCGCAATTCGCCAGGTTGTACGACGACTCTTCAACGAAGATGTCGGGCATGAAGTGCTCGCCATCGAGATTCGTCGTGCATTTTCGCCAGATAGTCGGACAGTGAGTGCGATGCACATTTATGCCACCGGGACCAGCGACATCAGCGAGGTATTGCTGGCATTGAGTGGTGAGGCGATGCACACCGTGTTACGTGAGGAGTGTAGCATGGCGGCAGCGCTTTTACTCGCATTTGCTGAGACGTTTAATCCGGGGAGCGTGGGCGGTTATCGCGCCGTTGAATCAGCCTGAGGAGCATGGGAATGATGAGTGAGTTCCGCCAGTACTGGCGTATTCCAGCTATCGTGTTTATTGTGATTGTAACGCTTGACCGTATCACCAAGTGGTGGATTGACACGAACCTTGGCCCCATTGAAGGCACGAGTATGCCCGTACTTCCGCCGTGGTTGTACTTGACGTACGTGAAGAATACCGGCGTGGCCTTTGGGCTGTTCCAAGGCGTGCCACACGTATTTACCGTGATGAATATACTCATCTCACTCGGTGCCATGTACATGTACCGCTACCAGATGAATCATACCGTAGTCACACAACTCGCCATGGGGGGGATTTTGGGCGGTGCCATTGGTAATATCATCGATCGCATCCGCCAAGGGTTTGTGACGGACTTCGTGCACGTCACCTGGTTCCCGGGGATTTTCAATGTGGCCGATAGTGCCATTACCGTTAGCGTCATCGCCTTGGTGATTACCTCGCTCCGCGATGAGCTTGATTCCAAATCAACAGAAACAGAGCAATCACGTGACCACGCCTGATGATGAGAGTGTATTGTTGGTAGTTGATACTGCCGACAAAGGAGTGCGGCTTGATCGCTTTGTGGCCGATGCGCTCCCGGATATTTCGCGTAGCGCCGTGCAACGTCTCATCGACCAAGGGCACATCCTGCGTAACGATGCGCCAACCCGCGCCGCAGAGCCGTTGCGCGTCGGCGACCGCATCAGTGTAATTGTGCCCGATCCCGTCGATACCGCACTTGTGCCCGAGCACATCCCGCTCAACGTAGTATATGCCGATGACGACATCATCGTGGTCGACAAGCCGGCCGGCATGGTCGTGCATCCTGCCCCCGGCCATCCCCGGGGCACCCTGGTCAATGCGCTGTTGTGGCATTACCCGGGCATGGTGATTGGCGGTGGCGTGCGCCCCGGTATCGTGCATCGCATTGACCGTGATACGAGTGGATTACTCGTTGTTGCACGCAATGATGCGGCCCTGGCCAATTTGCAACAGCAGCAACTAGCCCATGCCATGCACAAGTCATACATGGCACTGGTGATTGGCGGCATGCGCGAAGAACAGGGCGTGATTGATGCGCCAATCGCACGCCACCCACGTGACCGTTTGCGCATGGCAGTAGTCTCTGGTGGTCGCAGTGCGCGCACTCACTGGCAAGTGCGTGAGCGGATTGGGCAACTGACGTTGCTCTATGTGACACTCGAGACCGGTCGCACCCATCAGATTCGCGTGCACTGCCTACATATTCAACATCCGATTGTCGGTGATCCGGTCTATGGGGCGCAATTTGGTTCGATTAAGCTCGATCGCCAATTTTTGCATGCCTCCCAACTCGGCTTTACCCATCCACGTACGCACCAACCACTCTCTTTTGAAAGCCCATTACCGGCCGATTTGGTACGCGTGTTGGAATATCATCGTCGCATGCAGGCCTGACGCATCAGAAAGGGAAGAGCATGAAATTCGGAGCTCACGTGTCTACCTCAGGTGGCCTACACAAGGCGTTTGCCAATGCACAGGCAGCTGGTTGCGATACCATCCAAATTTTCAGCAAGAACCAGCAGCAGTGGAAAGGGAAGCCGCTCACCGATGCCGAGGTCACCCAGTTCCGCACAGCACATGCCACGAGTGGCATCAACCCACTGGTGGTACATGATTCATACCTGATTAATCTGGCTTCACCCGATGCCGAGTTACAGGCCAAATCGCGGGCGGCATTTGCCGATGAGCTCGACCGCTGTGCGCGCTTGGGGATTCCCTACCTTGTCACACACCCTGGTGCCCATGTGGGCAGTGGGGTTGAGGTTGGACTCGCCCGCGTCGCCGAGGCCCTCAATGCCATCTTTGCCACGGGTGTTGGTGCCGGAGTAACCGTGTTGCTCGAGACGACTGCCGGCCAAGGCACCACACTCGGTCGTACCTTCGAAGAGCTTGCCACCATTATTGCGGCCTGCAACGCCCCTGATCGTCTAGGCGTCTGTCTCGACACGTGTCACATTCTTGTGGCCGGGTACGAGTTCCGCACCCCTGAGACAGCTGCACAGTTGGTCGCTGACTTTGACCGGATTATCGGCATCGACCGTCTCAAAATCATCCACGCCAATGACGCCCAAAAGGACCTCGGTAGTCGCACAGACCGGCATGCACACATTGGTGCCGGGTTTGTCGGGCTTGACGGCTTCCGGAGCTTGATGATGCAACCGGCTATTCGGCACGTGCCGATGATTCTTGAGACCCCCAAAGAAAACGACCCGCAAGACGATATCGACAATCTGGCACGCCTGCGTGCCCTGGCAGAGGAGACGAGCAATGCAATCTGATCTCGATCGTTTGATGACCGAACGCAATCTCGATGCCATCGTAGTCGAAGGCCCGGATGGCCTCGGTTCAGCTAACCCGGCGTTTAACTACTTTGTGCGTGGGGCTCATTTGACCGGCCTCGTCATCAAAAAGCGCAACGAACCGGCCATGCTCATCCACAGCGACTGGGAGGTGCTCCAAGCCCAAGAGACGGGCTTGGTGTGCGTCTCGTCGAGCCGTTGGAACCTGCGCGACATCGCAGCCCGCATCCCCGACCGCCTCGCTGCCCGCGTCGAGTTGCGCCGTCAGATGTACACCGATCTCGGCATCAGCGGCCGGATAGGTTTGTACGGCACCGTACAAACTGGGCCGTTTTTGGCCTTGTTGCGCGGTCTCGAGGCCTCCATGCCTGGTGTGACGTTCGTGGCCGAGTTCGACAAAGACCTGATAAGTGCTGCGCGCCTCACCAAAGACGCCCATGAAGTAGCAGTAATGCGCGAGGTCGGCCGCAAAACGTGTGAAGTGGTGCAGGCGGCCGTCGACTACATTACCAGCGGTTATGCCGATGGTGCGTACGTGATTGATCCGACCACCAAGCGCCAGATGACGATTGGCGATGTGCGGGCCGTGATTGACCGTGAGTTGGCGGCGCGTGGCATGGTCGGCGAGGGGACAATCTTCGCGCAGGGGCGCGACGCCGGCTTGCCACATGCCCGTGGTGAAGACAGCATGGCACTACAGCGCGGTCAAGCCATCGTCTTTGACATCTTCCCCAAAGATGCCTCTGGGTATTACCACGACATGACGCGCACCTTTGCCATTGACTATGCCACCCCCGAGTTACAAGCGGCGTACGACCACGTGATGGGGGCATTCAATGAGGTGGTGCAGGAGTTCGAGCTAGGGGCGCCGACCAAGCCGTACCAAACCATGGTGTGCGATTATTTCGAACAGCGTGGCCATGAGACAATTGGCAAAAAGTACCCGATTGAAGAGGGGTATGTGCATTCACTCGGGCATGGGCTGGGGCTTGAGGTCCACGAAGACTTCGGCTTCCCGTCATTGGCCGACCGGGGCGACGTACTCGTGCCCGGCGCAGTATTTAGTGTTGAACCCGGGTTGTACTACCCGAGTAAGGGCTACGGCGTGCGCATCGAGGACACGTATTGGTGTCGGTCGGACGGCATGTTCGAGAGCCTGACAGATTTCCCCAAGGATTTGGTCTTGACGCTCAAGGGCACACGCAACTAGCTGCGTGGTATACTCTTTGTGGATTGTTGTGGATGGAACAGAGTAATGCGGATTTACAAAGCAAAAGCGCCGATGCGCATCGGCTTCTTTGGTGGTGGCACGGATGTCAGCCCGTATGCTGAGGAGCACGGTGGCAAGGTGCTCAACTGCACAATCGACAAGTATGTGCGCTGTATGTTGAAGCCGAGTGATGACGGTGCGTTGACCATCCGTTCACTCGATCTCGAAGAGGTCAGTCGTAATGTGACTGGCCATTGGGACGGCAAACTGAGCTTGCCTCAGGCGGTGCTCGATGCCGTACCGCTCGCCAAGGGCGTTGAAGTCACCATGTTCTCCGATGTGCCACCCGGGAGCGGGCTGGGTTCATCGTCGGCCTTGGTGGTCAGCATGCTCAAGTTGATGGGTGAGGCCTACAACATTCCGATGACGCCACACGAATTGGCCGAGACCGCCTACAAGATTGAGCGCGTTGATCTCGGGATTCCTGGTGGCCGTCAAGACCAGTACGCAGCCGCGTTTGGTGGCATGTCAGTCTATCACTTCAGCAAAAACGGCGTCATCGTTGAGCCTGTATTAAGCGATACCACGGCGCTACTTGAGCTCGAGAGTTGTCTGCTGATCGGCTACATCGGCAGTCGCAAACTGCTGACGCAACAGCTGGTCAATGACCAAGTCAATCGTCTCAAACAAGGTGACACCTTGCGGTACCACGACGAGACGAAGGCCTTTGTCGACGAGTCAGTCAAGTTGTTGCGCGCCAAGAAGATTGACGACTTTGGGCGCTTATTGCACGATGCCTGGGAGGTCAAGAAGGCCTTCTCGCCCTATATCGCTCCACCGATTGTCGACGAGGTCTATGCCAAGGCCCGCAAGCACGGTGCATGGGGTGGCAAGATTACCGGTGCTGGCGGTGGGGGCTTCATGGTGATTGCCTGTCCGTTCGATCGCCGTCTCGAGATGGAGCGCGTGTTGACCGAGGCCGGCATGCAAGTGCGCCACTTCTCGTTTACCACCCAAGGCGTGCATGCATGGAGTTTTGATACGGACGAGTAGATGACGGGTGGGCTGCCGCGCGGAGTCATACGACTCCGCGCGTTTTTGTTAGGCGTTGTAGCGGTTCATCGCGGTGATGACGCCGTGCTCGACGATGGTCGTGAGCGCATCACTGGCCCGGGTGAGTAGATTCTCCATCTCGGGTTGTTCTTGGGCGTTAAACTTGCCCAGCACGTAGGCCTGCGTTTGCCAGCCTTCGGGTGTTTTGCCGATGCCGACGCGCAAGCGATTAAAGTCGCTGGTGCCGAGGAGTTGGACAATTGAGCGCATGCCGTTGTGGGTGCCAGCACTGCCTTTTTCGCGTAGACGGAGCTGTGCAAAGGGCAAATCGAGATCGTCGTAGACGATCACCACATGATCGTGCGGGATTTTGTACCAGCTGGCGAGGCCGCTGACCGAGATACCACTGCGGTTCATGAATGTTTGGGGCCAGGCACAGATGACCTTTGCACCACCAATACTGCCAGTGGTCAGTGTGGCTTGGGCACGAGTGCCACCAGGAGTGAGCGCATGCCGCCGACTAAATGTATCGAGCACGGCAAAGCCAATATTATGCCGGGTATTGACATATTGTGTGCCCGGATTGCCCAAACCAACAATCAACCAACTATTCATCGTATCCTCGTCATTCCTACGCACATCTCTTGAATTATAATGAGAATAGCGAAGCACACAATAATCAAGTTGAGGATGGGTATGTCGGGAACGCACGCACACGTACCACAATGGGTGCAAGATGCTATTTTTTATCAAATCTTCCCAGATCGGTTTCAGTCAAGTGGTCAAAATGCCCACGGCATGGTGTTTAGTCGTTGGGGCACGACGCCAACCGGCTCGAATTATATGGGTGGTGATCTGAACGGCATCACCGCGCATCTTCCGTATTTGAGTGAGTTGGGTATCACGGCCATCTACTTGACGCCAATATTTAGCTCGGCGAGTAATCACCGCTATCACACGGACGACTACTACAACGTTGACCCATTACTCGGCGGGAATGCTGCACTGCGTGAGTTGCTCGATACGGCACATGCGGCCGGCATCAAGGTCATTCTCGATGGTGTCTTCAATCATTGTGGGCGTGGATTTTATCCCTTTCATCATGTGGTCGAGAATGGTGCTGATTCGCCGTATCGGCATTGGTTTTATATTGAGTCATTGCCCTTGGCGCCGTATGACGAAAGCAAACCAGCCGGATATGCGGCGTGGTGGAACATTCGTGCGCTGCCCAAACTCAATGTGTCACATGCCCCTGTCCGCCAGTTTTTGTTGGATGTGGCGCGCTACTGGATTGAATTCGGCATTGATGGGTGGCGTCTTGATGTGCCCAACGAAATTCAAGACCATGATTTTTGGCGCGAGTTTCGTCATGTAGTCAAACAAGCAAACCCCGATGCCTACATCGTCGGAGAAATTTGGGAGGATGCGACGCCGTGGCTCGATGGCACGCAATTCGATGCCGTGATGAACTACCCGGTGCGTACCCTGGCCACGGGATTTTTTGCATTGCGTACCACCAGTGCCATGGAGTTCTTGGCTGGACTTGAAGCCGAACTCGCGCGCTACCTACCTGCGCATACCGGTGCACAATACAACGTGATTAGTAGTCACGATACGGAGCGCTTTTTGACGCTCGCAGAGGGGCGAGTCGAACGCTTGAAACTCGCCATGTTCTTTCTCATGATGTATGTGGGGGCACCGAGCATCTACTACGGTGACGAAATCGGTCTTGCTGGTGGCAAAGACCCGCTGAATCGCGCCTGCTTCCCGTGGAATCGTGACGCCTGGGACGAGGGATTACGCGAGTGGGTGCGCAACTGCATTTCGCTGCGGCAGAGCTTTACTTCGTTGCGTCGTGGATCGTTGGTGATGCTCCATGCCCGCGATAGTAGTCGGACCGTCGCGTTTGCACGTGTCCACGGGCGCGAGACGATGGTTGTGGCACTCAATGCCAGCGATAGCGACGCCAGCATTGATATGCGCCTCAGCCCGCTGAACATCGAAGATGAAATGCTGTTGCACGACCAACTCAGTACGCGCAGTTACACTGTGCATCACCAGAGTGTGCGCGCCGTCAAAATCCCAGCCAACGGCGCTGCGCTGTTGATGGTGTCACGTCGTTAGCACTCAACACCGATAACCTCGCTGATGTCGCGTACACCGTCGCGGCGCATCAAGGCCGATAGCCCCCAACTCAGACGCGCTGCCACGGCAGGGCCCTGGTAGACGAGTGCCGTATAGAGTTGTACGGCACTTGCGCCTGCTTTGAGGCGCGCATACACGTCTTCGGCACGACTGATGCCGCCGACGCCGATAATCGGGACCCGCTTGGCTGTGAGTTGTGCCACAAAGCGGAGCGTCTCGAGTGCCGCCTGCTTCAACGGCTCACCGCTTAGGCCCCCCGTCTCGTTGGCATTGGCACTGCGCAGATTGGGGCGCGCCAACGTGGTGTTGGTGGCGATAATCCCACTTATCCCCGCCTCGATGGCGGTGGCTACGACTTGTTCGATTTGCGTAGGCGTCTCATCGGGTGAGATTTTGAGAAAGATCGGGCGATGCCACTGGTTGGCCTTGATGAGGGCTTCGAGGAGTTCACGCAGTGCCGCCGTCTCGTGGAGTTGACGGAGCCCCGGCGTATTCGGTGACGATATGTTGACGGCCACGTAGTCGGCGTGGGGCGCAAGATGTGTGAAGGCGGCCAGATAATCGTCACCAGCCTGCTCAAGTGCCGTGTCGCGGTTTTTGCCGATATTGATGCCGACTGGCAATGCGCGTGGCCGCGTTGCTAATCGTTCGGCTACGACCTGCATACCCTCGCTATTAAATCCCATGCGATTAATCAAGGCGTCGTCTTGTGCCAGCCGAAATAGACGTGGTTTAGGATTGCCCGCTTGCGGACGCGGTGTGACTGTCCCTACCTCGATATGACTAAATCCGAGCAAGGCCATGCCGTGCGTCAAATCGGCGTGCTTGTCGAAGCCCGCAGCAAGCCCAATGGGATGTGCGAAGTGCATGCCGGCAATCTGTTGACTCAGCCCGCGCGTCGCTGGAGCAAATAGGCGTTTCAGTACCGCTGCCATACCAGGCGTCTTGACGGCGAGCTTGAGTAATGCGGCGGTGCGCTCGTGGGCAACCTCGGCATCAAGCGTGAAGAGTGCATGGCGCAGAAGCGGATAAATCATGGTGCGATCTCACTGTCTGATAGACATAAAATTATTCACAAGCGATGCGCAAGCGACCACATCGTCGTATCATATTGTACCATTGTGTAAATTCGTGGCAAAATTGGTTTGACATTCGTACGCCGTCAGCGTAAAATGCAATGGTGTCGACGGGGCGTGGCTCAGTCTGGTAGAGCGCACGGTTTGGGACCGTGAGGCCGGGGGTTCGAATCCCTCCGCCCCGACCACACCAAGAATGCAGGCAGACAATTCGTCTGCCTGCGCTTTTTTGCGAATGCGAGAACACCATGCACCATCGTGATCTGATTGCGCATGCATGCGCGCAAGTGCACCCCAAGCAGCTCAAAGATGGCGTGATTGGCGATGTAGGAGCCGCACTCGTGACAACCACCGGGCACATCTATACTGGCCGTTGCATCCTGACGGGGAGTAACACGATATGTGCGGAGCGTGTGGCAATTGCGCGCATGGTCAGCGAGGGCAACGAATATACAATCGCACAGATTGTGGCCGTCTGGCGCGATGAACATGGGCGGGTGTACGTAATCCCACCGTGTGGTCACTGTCGTCAAGCCATGCACGATATTGATCCACAAAATATCCGAATTACACAGGTGATACTCAGTCATGATCGCGTTGTGCCACTTGCAACTCTCTTGCCGTACCACGATTGGTGGTAAATTCAACCCGAATAATTGAATCGTTGATTGGGATAGATGATTTGGTCATTCAGTTGTAATGCGTTGCGTACTTGACAGATTTTTTAATATCGTTTTATACTAAATTTCACACCGCACTCCACAGGTGCGGATATTTGTCGCTCAAAGAGAGTTGATAGCGTGTTTGTGCGTTGCGGCAATCCCATGAGGAGCGCCGCCTTCATATGGGTTTCTTCTTGCACATTGGAACGGTACAAGGAATCACATGAGTCTGGCTTTTGACGGTTTGGTTGCTAAGGCTGTGCCCCCAGCCACTCGTTCTCAGGAATCCGTGACGGTACGCCACAAGACTCAGGCACAAAACGCAGCACTCGTGCCCAATGAAGTGCTGCATGAGATGGATGATGATAAAGGATTTGATGAAATGACTGTGTTGACCGATGAGATGTTGCTCGACGACGAAGTCGAATCAAGTGTCGCTGACGCTGATGTCGTCGAAAGTGATCTTTCGTTGGGGGCACTCCCTGATGCGGTACAGTATTATTTGCAGGCCATTGGCCGTACTGCGTTGTTGAATGCCAAACGAGAAATTGAGCTGGCATGCCATATTGAAGTCGTGTTGCATCTTGAGCACCTGAAAGGTCAGGCTGTGGCCCAAGAGCGCGATGCCATGCACCTCGAGCTGACCCATATGATTTATCATACGATTGGTCAGAACTTGCCAGCCATGCACATGGCGATGCAGGTCTTGGCCGATATTGTGGCCAGTGAAGTGCGCGCAAATTGGTCGATTGGTGTGGCCATCGAGACGTTTTATGCCCTGAGCAACACACAACGCGGCGAGTACTTCCGCGCACGCGAGCAGGTTGTGAAGGCACAGGCCAAAACCGATGGTGTGGTCATTGATGGTGAGCGCATGCGCGAGCTGTGTGACCAGTTCGACGCAAAGGTCAAGAGCGTGGCGATTGCGTGGCAATTGTTGCCCGCGTCAATGGCACTCGCGTTTGAACGTCAGCATGCACCAGCCACCGATCATGTGAATCCAGCACTCCTGCGTGTCACCTTCCGCAATGTTGAAGAGGCAGGCAAACGCTCGCGCGAAGAGTTGACTGAGGCGAATTTGCGCCTGGTCGTGAGTATTGCCAAAAAATACGTCGGCCGTGGATTGTCGTTGCTTGACCTCATTCAAGAGGGCAACATCGGATTGATGCGCGCCGTCGAAAAGTTCGACTGCTGGAAAGGGAACCGCTTCTCGACGTATGCCACTTGGTGGATCCGCCAAGCCGTGACCCGTGCTATCGCTGAGCAAGGGCGCACTATTCGACTGCCCGTGCACATGGGTGAGTCGTTTAGCCAAGTTAAGCGCATGGTTGACCGCCTGTCACAACAGCTCGAGCGTAATCCGACTCCCGACGAGATCGCCAAGGCCCTCGATATGCCGACCGACCGCGTTGTGCATATTCTTGAGTCGGCCCGCCAAACTATCTCGCTTGAGACGCCGGTCGGCGATGATAACGAGCATACCCTCGGCGAGTTCCTTGAGGATGACGTCATGCAAACCCCCGTTGAGTGGGCTGCCCGCCAAATGCTCCGTCAAGACTTGGTCGTTGCATTGAATAAGCTGAGCGATCGCGAGCGCCGTATCATTGATATGCGCTACGGCCTTGCTGATGGCCGCCGCCGTACCCTCGAAGAGGTTGGCCAAGAACTGGGCATGACGCGCGAGCGCGCTCGTCAAATCGAGTCCGAAGCGCTTCGCCGCCTGCGTACCACGGATATCGGCCAAC
The DNA here is from genome assembly GCA_016875555.1 of Chloroflexota bacterium. Lineage (GTDB taxonomy): Bacteria > Chloroflexota > Chloroflexia > Chloroflexales > Roseiflexaceae > UBA965. The sequence continues at coordinate 13,029 of VGPG01000029.1, forward strand.
ATCTCAAAGACTACCTCGAGTAACTGCATCAACCTCAACCGCCCTTGTCATGCGACAAGGGCGGTTGAGGATTGCTCCGATCTACGGTTATACACCCTCTCATCCCACTCGTGTGCCGTTTGTGATGTAATAATTAAACGTTGTATACCTTAGTGCTGACGAGTAATTAAACATTGTTTAATTACTCGTCAGCACTGACATATGGCGATGAGGGGGATACATGTATCGCTCCCACACACAGGATGTGCATGGGAGCGATTGCGTGAGAAGGGATAGTGATTAGTGTTCGTAGCGCAGGGCGGCGCCGACGAAATCGCGGAAGAGTGGGTGGGGGCGATTGGGGCGCGAGACCAGTTCTGGGTGGAATTGGGTACCAACGAACCACGGATGGTCGCGCAGTTCGATGATTTCGACGAGGCGATGATCGGGCGATTGGCCGCTGATGATGAGTCCCGCCTCTTCGAGCTGTTTGCGATACTTGTTATTAAACTCAAAGCGATGGCGATGGCGTTCGGAGACTTCAGGAGCTTGATACGACAGTGCTGCTTTGCTACCAGGTGTTAAGACACACGGATAGGCGCCGAGGCGCATAGTACCGCCCTTATCGGTAATCGAGAGTTGATCCGACATATAGTCGATGACGGGGTGTGGTGTATGCGGATTAAACTCAGTGCTGTTGACGTCGTCGGTTTTGAGCACATGGCGGGCAACGGCGATGGTCGCACATTGCATGCCAAGGCACAAGCCGAAGTAGGGAATCTGGTTGGCACGAGCATACTCGGCGGCCAAGATTTTGCCTTCGATGCCACGATCACCGAAGCCACCGGGCACAAGAATCCCTTGCACGCCACTGAGGGTTTCATCAATATTTTCGCGCGTAAGGCGTTCTGATTGAATCCAGCGGATGTCAATCTTGGTGTGATGGTGGATACCGGCATGACCGAGTGCTTCCATGACACTCAAGTAGGCATCATGGAGTTCGATGTATTTGCCGACCAGGCCGATTGTCACACTCTGGTGCGAGGTATGAATTTGGTGGACTAAGTGTTGCCACTGGTGCAAATCTGGGGCCCCGCATTTGATATCGAGGCGTTTGCAGATATATTCACCGAGGCCATATTCTTCGAGTTTGAGTGGGACAGCATAAATCGTATTGACTGTCTCCATGGGTACCACGGCCTCACGGTCGACATCCGCAAAGAGCGCGATTTTGTCGCGAATCTCATCGGAAATCTCGTGATCGGCGCGGCAGACGATGATGTCAGCCGAGATGCCGACGCGGCGAAGCTCCATGACCGAGTGCTGGGTTGGTTTGGTTTTGACCTCTCCGGTCGCACCGATATGGGGTAGGAGGGTGACGTGGATGTAGAGGACTTGGTCGCGACCAACGTCTTTGCGTACTTGCCGGATAGCCTCAAGGAAGGGGAGCCCTTCGATATCGCCCACGGTACCACCAATTTCGATGATCATGACATCGGCGTTCGATTGGCGGGCGGCCACGGCGATACGACTTTTGATTTCGTTGGTGATATGGGGGATGACCTGTATTGTGCCGCCGAGATAATCACCGCGTCGCTCCTTTTGGATGACGGACGAGTAGATTTGCCCGGTTGTGACGTTGCTTGCGCGCGTCAGATTCTCGTCAATGAAGCGTTCGTAGTGGCCGAGGTCAAGGTCTGTTTCGGCACCGTCATCGGTGACGAAGACCTCGCCATGTTGATACGGTGACATGGTGCCTGGGTCAACATTGATGTAGGGGTCGAGCTTTTGCACCGAAACTTTGATGCCGCGACTCTTGAGGAGCCGGCCTATAGAGGCTACGGTAATCCCTTTGCCGACTGACGATGCGACTCCACCAGTAACAAAAATGTACTTCGTCATAGTCTGCGGCGCTCCTTATCGCCCCACAACACAACATAATGCGAGGGGAAGCGTTCTTCCCCTCGTTAGGCTACGTGTCCTCTGACCGAATTGTTGTGCGGTCACATTATTATACCACGATTGCATCGAGGGGTGAACACCTAGGCGCTCCCTGAGGGTCGCATCAACACAACACGAGCAGCGATGCCCTCGGGTGGAAGATTGCTACTCGTGACGGTCAATTTTTCTTCAAATGTCGGCTCTTTGATGTTCATCTCTTGCAAGAATCGGTCGAGCGCGTCCATCTGATACTCAGCCGACGGCGGGTTCGCCGCATAGTGCATGGGAATCACAAGGCGTGGTTCAAGTTGGGCAATCACACTGGCCGCCTCAGTGGCGTTGATGGTATCGTGGCCACCAACAGGCACACAGAGCACATCAATGTCGCCGATTTCTTCGATTTGCGCAGCAGTCAGATCGTGGCCGAGGTCACCGAGATGCGCAATTGAGACGTCATCAATGTGTACCACGAAGACCACATTCCGACCGCGGTCGGTACCTTTCTTTTTGTCGTGGTAGGTACGGACGCCGGTTATCAGGATGCCACCAACTTCGTATTCGCCGGGCCCACGGAAGACGTTGAGTTTATCGTCTTTGAGCGGGCGGACCACGTCAATATTGGTATGATCTTGGTGGTCATGGCTCACGGTCACAATCGAGGCGGTCGGACGGCCGATATCAAAGGTGGTTGATTGATCGCAGGGATCCATCAGCACGACGCCATCGCGTCCACGGATGCGAAAGCAGGAATGTCCAAGATACTGAATATCAGGCATTATGTGTCTCTCCTCGTCATATGACATGTGCTCTATTTTGACCTAGTTTTGATTCCCGTGCAAATCATCCGGCGCTTTCATCATCGGCCGATGCCTGATGTGACGATATCTCGCTCCAGACACTGCGCAGTGCGTGACGTACAGCATCTGTACCGAAGCCGCGACGTTGCAGATTGCCACCCAAGCGGCGCATGAATGTGGCACGGTCGAGGTGTTGCATGCGTGGCGCAAGTTTGTGTGCGTGACGCAATGCACCATCAAGGTCGTTGGCATCGAGTTGATGGGTGTCAGCGAGTTGATGAATGGTCGTGCTGTCAATGCCGTGTTTGCGCAAATCATTGCGGATTGCTTGTCCGCCACGCTGTGCATTGCGCTGGCGTTGTTCAACGAGGTAATTGGCGAACGCCTGGTCGTTGATGAGCCCAGTCTCGTTGAGTCGGTGACACACGGCATCAATACTTGCTGTGTCGTGCCCGCGCTGGCGCAGACGCTCACGCAGTTCACGTTCACTGCGCGGCCGTATCTCGAGCAGGCGTACTGCGGCACGTTTGGCTTGGTCGTAGGCGTCAGTGGCCAACAGACGGGCGATGAGTGCCGCATCAAGGCGCTGGCCCACGAAGAGTCCTTCGTGGGCCAGCGTGTCAAGACTGACGCCGAGGGCGAACTCACCGTTAATCATCAGGTTGACCCGTTGACTATCACGTACTTGGGCAGTGATGGCGGTGATGGTGCCCGGTTGTGGCTGTGGTTTATTCTTCGAAGAAGTCATCGCCGTCGTCAGCAGCAGCCACCTTCGCAGGCACTGCGGCGCTATTCTCGAGCGCTTGCGCCTTGATAAGGCGTTCGATTTCGTTGAGCAAGGCTGGGTTATCTGCCAAGAACTGCTTGGCGTTCTCGCGACCTTGACCGAGGCGGTCTTCGCCGAGGTAGTACCAGGCACCGCTCTTGCGGATAATCTCCATCTCAGTGGCCATGTCGAGGATGCCGCCGGCGCGTGAGATGCCTTCGTTGGCCATGATATCGAACTCGGCCTGGCGGAACGGTGGTGCTACTTTGTTCTTGACGACCTTGACACGTACACGACTGCCGATAGGGTCAGTGCCGTTCTTGAGCGTCTCGATGCGACGAATGTCCATGCGCACTGAGGCGTAGAACTTGAGCGCTTGACCGCCGGTGGTGGTCTCGGGTGAGCCGAACATGACGCCAATCTTCATACGCAATTGATTGAGGAAGATGACGACGGCCTTGGATTTGTTGATGGCACCCGACAACTTGCGCAACGCCTGGCTCATCAAACGCGCCTGCAGACCGGGCAATGAGTCACCCATGTCACCTTCGATTTCGGCGCGGGGGACCAGGGCTGCAACTGAGTCAACGATAATGACGTCAACGGCGTTGGAGCGCACCAAGGTTTCGCAAATCTCAAGGGCTTGCTCGCCGAAGTCGGGTTGTGAGACCAACAAGGCATCAATATTTACGCCACAACGGGCGGCATAGGCTGGATCAAATGCGTGCTCAGCATCGATGAAGGCGGCTGTACCACCCGCACGTTGCGCCTCAGCCACGATGTGCTGGGCGAGCGTGGTCTTACCGCTCGATTCTGGGCCGTAGATCTCGATAACACGCCCACGTGGTACACCACCAATCCCCAAGGCAATGTCGAGCCCGATGGCGCCGGTAGGAATCACGTCGATGGCAAGGCGATTGTTGCCCTCGCCCATCTTCATGATCGATCCCTTGCCGTACTTGCGGTCGATTTGACTCATCGCCGCCTGAAGGGCTTTGTCTTTTTCGCTGTTACCAGTTGATGGGGCGTCTGGGACTGCTGACGATCCTGCTTTGGCCATGACTCGTGTTCTCCTGTCTGTGGTTGGTCGCACCAACCCTCGTACTTATTGCAGATACCGTGTGGCTCAACCGACCCGGTGGTGGGTAGGTGGCGGGCTACGCAGTGATAGTAGCACAAAAGTTCGACTTTGACAAGAGGTAGTAGAAAAATGTGTCCGCGTCGTGATGTATCCGGCAAATATGCCCAGATGCCACTCGCAGAGAGTGGGTATGATACACTGTGTGGTGAAAAGATATAACACTTTGGGGTGTGATAGCGATATGAATGAGACATATAGTGAACGCTTTTTAATCGGTGGTGTCATTGTTACGTTTGTGGCAGCACTTGCGTGGTATGCAGTTAACAACCAGATTACCGCCGATGATGTGGCGGAATACCCCAACGATGCGCTAACGGTGACCCCTCTTGTACCAGATGACGGCAACGACGCAAATGCGGACACAGCGGAAGACGCAAGTATAGATGAAGTGCCGACTGTCGAGTCTCTGCCAACTGCCACATTGACTGCCGAAGAGTTGGCACTGTTGATGCCACCGACGCTCCCCGCAGAAGTGATAGAAGAACCGACGGCGACCGCCGAGATAATAATGGCAGTACCCACTGAGTTGCCACCGGTT
>VGPG01000030.1 GCA_016875555.1 Chloroflexota bacterium
AGGCCGCCATTGATAGTGCCAAGGTCGGCGCCACCGAGCGCGAAATGGCCGCTGCCATCTGTGACGCCATGATTCGCGCCGGCAGCGACCTAGCCGGCCCAGGCGTGATGGCCTCGGGTGAGCGTGCCTACCACCTACACGGCTACTACACCGATCGCGTGCTGGAGCACGGCGACATCGTCCAAATCGAGACCACGCCCAACGTGCGCCACTACCACGCCCGCTTCATGCGGCCGATTCGGGTGGCCCACGCCAGCGACGAGGATTATCGCATCGTCGAGCAGCTCGTGGCCATCCAAGATGCGGCGTTGGCGACCATCAAGCCGGGTGTGGCAGCCACCGTGCCCGATCGCATCTACCGCGAGGGGGTGCTTTCGGCGGGCCTACGTGAGACCTACACCAACAAAACAATGTACTCAGTAGGCTTCATGTTGTTGCCGATTAGCGGCGAAAACCTTGAGGCATCGCCAGTGGCTGATTGGTCGTTCGAGGTGGGGATGACGTTGCATACATACGTCTTGGCCAAGGGCTTTGGCATGTCTGAGACGATTGCGATTACGCCGGACGGCTACGATCGCTTGACCAACTTTCCGCGTAAATTGTTTGTGTCGTAAGTCTTGTCACATTGTAGGCTGGAAATATCTGCATCACACCATGACAGAAAGGATATGTTGATGCCATATCGCCATCATGTTTACTTCTGTGTATTAGTGCTCATCCTCTCGGCATGTGGTGGCGTACCCACACCCCAAAATGCGCCCACACCGCGTGCCACAGTGGTGGCCCAAGCCGCACCCGACATAGCTCCCTCGCCAACGACTCGCGATACGCCACCATTACAATGTCCAAATGTAGTGCAGGCGCCGACCGAAATGAGCACCCTCATCAGCACGACGGTTGGTGATGTGGTCATGAGCACCCATGCACCACTGTATGCGCGCCTCGAGGATGCATTACGCATACCTGTCATCATCACCAACAACGGTACCCAAGCAGTCACTATTGTCGACCAAACCGTTGAATTCGGTTGGCAACAACCACCTGCTGACCCCAATCGTCGTTGGTATACACAGTTCTTCACACTCCACCCAGGCAGTCAGATCATTCAGCCCGGAGCATCAACAGAGCTGGCGTGGCACTTAGATATGGAGGGAGATTTAGAAGAGCGCGGAGAAATCCCAATCATGACTGTGAGGGTCGCTGTTGATAGTACCCCTGCCAGCCTCGCCATCCCGATCTACAGTCAGAGTGTTTTTGGTGGAGCCAATCAACTTGGGATGGTATTTGATGCGGTCATCCACGGAGTAGTGGTCGATCAACAAAATCAACCGCTAGCAAATGTTGAGATAACCGCCTTGCTTTTTTCGTTCAAAGAACGCATCGGGAATACACGTAGTGACCAAAACGGGCGTTTTTCGTTGTGCATTCCTAGTCAAGCCACTCTTTTCGACCGCCTTGGCCAACGTCCTAGCGCCTATCCACTGGTCACCTATCTCACAGCGCATCATGAAAAAGGGAGCTACGCCATGCAAGCGGTCGACCCGACCCGCGACCAGACGCTTGCGGTGACCATACAACTCAACGAACCTGCCTCAACATATACCCTCACCGAGCTTGATGCTCAGCGTTACACCACCAATCATGGATGGTTCTGGATACAACCACTCGCAGATGGGTTTGCCTTCACAGAAGCACGCCACCCCCCAGAGCTACACCAGCCCGGACAGGTGGCTGTTGCTACCACCGATCACACCTGGAGCACGACCACCGCCGATGAGTGCTGGGGATTCGACGTATCATCAACGGGTCTTGTGGCCGCTAGTTGTCACGATGGGAGTATTACTGTCTGGCAGCACGATGGCACGGTGCTCTGGCAACGCACCTCCGAACGTGCACAACGCAGTTACAATCGGCATGTACAATTCAGTCCAGATGGCCGAACGCTCATTACCGGCCCACTTGATGATGATGCAGAGCTCCTCAATGCTCAGACCGGTCAGACCATATGGTCGTACACAGCTCAGCCGCCAGCGTACACCACTGCTCCCGAGCATCTCCGAAATACTGCATTTAGCCCTGATGGTTCTGTGGTGACCCTCGGATTTGCCGGCGGTTGGTTGGTACAACTCGATGCAAGCACCGGCAATATCAACTGGCAAGGCGGGTATATTGGTGAATTCCCTTTGAGTCTGAGCGTCGCCCTCGATGGCACTTCATACGCTATCGGCAAAGGACGTGAATTAGTGGCCATCGATCAGCAAGGCCAGCTGTTATGGAAAACATCGCTCTATGAAGCTGTCACCACCGCAAGTCTCCATGCACTCAGCGCAGACACCATCTTCGGGCATACCGTCAATGGATCTATCTGGGCGGTTGACCGAACCACTGGCTCCTTGCGGTGGTGGCGCAAAGTCGGAGGTGGCGATGGTTTTCGTCAATTTGCTGAAAGTAGTGGCCATAACGCCCTTGATATCGACATCAACAGAGGTCTGATTGCGCATGCGCAAATCATCACTCCCCAAGACGGTGGTGGCAGTGTGGTCAATCTGTTTACCTTTGACGGCGTATTACTTGATTCGTTCATAGCGCCCGATGCGCGCGAACAGGCCGGTGAACGTGTGGACCACCAAATTCGTGGTGCCGTGGCCGTCGCCTTCCATCCCGATGGTCGGCTCGGGGTCGCCTATGGTGATGGCTTCATTCGTGTTTTCGCTGTGGAATGAATCATTCTTACGCGCATCCATATGCCGTAACTGACAGCTACTGGAGCATCATGCATCGGTCGATGCATGTTAGAATGCTTCATGGCTGATTTACTGGAGTACTTACGAGGATGGCATGCCACTGAAGTCTTTTTCTCCGTTGCGTCATCATTACTAGAGCCCATGGTTCTGGGTTGTGGTTTGTTCAATTCTGATTACAATATTCTTTTTACACCGCGATTCAACCACTGTTGACCTCCAAAACGACCAGTCTTTCCGTGATTTTGGCACTGTTGAAACATCCGAATACGGTGCATTTCGCTGGTCGTTTCCCCAAGCGCGATTGTTATTTCCACCACGATGGCTTGACTACACCTGGCTTCCTTCACATGCCACTGCACATACCTGCAAACCGTCTGGGTATGACACGGGGTCGCCGGAGCGCTCATTGCGCCGCTGGCACACATATTCGTTGCGTTGCATACCTGTCCCGTCCTTATGATGTTTACACAACCACGTTTCACTATGCCTGCTGAAAGACTGCGGACGCTGGCGATCTCCTGCCTTCCATAGATCTTTCACTCCCCACGCGCACATCTATCGCTCTGGCGCCATAAATGGCGCCCTTGAGCTGCCCCACGCGCGTGGGGTGGAGCCAACCCGTACCGGCAGGGCATGCCCCTGCCGATGGATACCCCGAGGTGGGGCAAGGTCATGCCTTGCCCCACCAGCTACCAGGGTGGTTCATGATCCGCCCCCACACAATCCCATCGGCGCCAGCCATGGCGCATCCTTGCATTTTCCCCCAGGCGGTTCGTGAACCGCCGCAATATTTGCCCTTTCCCACGCGCACACCCATCGCACCGGCGCCACACGCACAGTTACCGTTACAGGCCTCGCAAAAAACAAAGCCTACTTCTGGCAGGTACGTGCAAAAAACAATGTTGGTACAACACTATCTACGACCACCTTCTGGAAATTCACCACCGCCCGGTAATACAAACCTGTCCCCCTTGTTGTAGAGCTGCAGCATGCTGCGGCTCTACAACAAGGGGGTAAGCATCACCAAATGCGCCTAGTCGGCAACAATTCGGCCGGAACACAGGCCAACACATCCGTGATTAACTCTTGAAACAACTCATACTGACGCATCGGCTCATGCAAGGCCTGTAATGCTTCTATCACTCGTTGTGCCATGTGGGGTGGTGTTATGGCAAACATTTCGACATAGTGCAAATTATTGCCATCGCCCACGTAGTAGCGTTCATTCAGCGCAAATAGAATTTGCATCATGTCGTGCACCAAGCGAGCCCCCATACCGGCTAAGAAGACCACATCGCCACGGAGCACTTTGTTGTGATAGTGATAGTCTGATTTCCAGTACACCAAAGATTCTACATGCTTGGTGATTAACGCTTGTTTGAGCTGCGCTGGATAGGGTGTGAGTCGTGCCTGCCACGCAGCAATCAATCCATGCTCATCTACGATCACATATTGATTGGTGATATCGGTCAACACGTGATATCCCCACAGCGTCCATACCATCTCGGTGGTACGGCCATCGCCACGCAACCAGGCGTCAATTTGGCCATCGATATCAGCCACCGTGCGAATCCAGCAGTAATCAATATTAATCCCCTGGGTGCGCCAATATACAACACGTTCCTCAAATTGTTGCCACGCCGGCGTCTGATAACAGGCATCGCCGCCGACCGCCCCATCACAAAACAGACGAAAGTCGATGTCCGAGCGACTGTCATCAATGCGCTTCCCCCGTGAGCCACCGAGTGAGATAGCATACCGCCCCTCTGCCATGGCCACAATGTAGGGCATACAATCGTCAATGATTGCCTGAATCGTCATAGATTCTCCTTCTGTGGTATTTCTCCCCGGTTGTAGAGACGTAGCATGCTACGTCTCTACAACCGGGGCACCTATCTACCGCCACAATTGATCGACGGCCACACCTAATTCACGCAAATTGCTGACCACATGCACCCCATCACACTGCGGCGCAATCAGTTGCATGTAGTTGTCCTCGCGGTACCAACGCCACTGCGGCTCGGGGTTGAACCATAGCACCTTGTGGGCCCGCCGACGCAACTCCTGAAAGTCCTCGACGCGCGGGATGCCCCGATGATCATCGCCATCCCCCATGAATATCACCGTCGTGTTGCGGTCAACTGCCCCGCGGTAATCCTGCAAAAAGGTCGTCAAACAACTGCCCAGACTTGTCTGGTACGGCCCACCTTGAATCCGATCGGGGATCACTCGAATCGCCGCCTCGGGCCGCAACTCCTGAAAGTCGCGCGTAATGTCGGCAATCGTCCGGTAATAGACAAACGGCCGCGTGCGCTTGATTTGATCCTGCAAGGCGTACACCAACAGCAGCATAAACGCCGCCGCCGCTCGCATTGACCCCGACACGTCACAAATCACCGTCAACTTGGGGCGCAAATCGCGCCGCCGAAAGCGCAACTCCATCGGCACCCCGTGGTAGCGCAAGTTGGCCCGCACCGTGCGCCTGATGTCCGGGTTGCCGTGCTGCGCGCGCCGCATGCGCAACGAGGCCTGCGAGCGCAAGCGCGCCGCCAGTTTGGTCACCTCACGGCGAAAGTTGGGCACATCGTCGAAACTAAACTGGTCAAACGGCCGATCCAACAATTCATCGCGGTTGCGTTGTCGCTCCTCGTCATCGCGCCCAGATCCCTGCTCCGCCTGCAAAATCTCGGCGACCTGTTGGCCCAGCGTGGCCCGGTTCTCGCGGATTTCACGCTCCATCTGCTTGATTTGGTTGGGGTCAAAGCCCATCTGCGCCAACTTTTCGAGCATCTGTTGCAACAGCTGGTTGGCCTGCGACACATCGAGCCCCTCCATCGCCATGCGCATGCCCCAAGCCATCGGCAGACCCTCGCTCATGTCGGGCATGGCGTTGCGTCGCTCCATCATCTGCCGCAACTCTGAGCGCGTCATACCGTCGCCCATCATCGCCTCAATCAGGCGCTTCAGGTCCTCCTCGCTCAGCTCATCGAGCATGTCGAGCAACTCTTGGAGCATCTGCTGCATCTGTTGCGCCGCATCGTCATCGAGCCCACCACCCGGCTGTTGCATGGGCGGCGGCGCATCAAGGCCAAAGAACTGTGGGAACATCTCGTCAAACGTGGCCAAATCGCTGGCCTCTTTAATCAGACTGCTTTTGAGCGCCGCCTGCACCACCGCTTTGTCGTCGATGCCGGCAGCCTCAATGGCCCGCAGGGCATCAATACTTTCGGCAAGCGAGATGCGCACATCGCGGCCACGCAAGGCCCGAATAAATGCGATTAATCGTTCATCCATGGGGGCACCTCATTTCAACGACGACGATCGCGGTCGCGATCACGGCGGTCGCGGCGATCATCACCACCACCGCGTGAGCGGTCTTCGTCGCGCGCCCCACGGCTCTCTTGGTCCCCTTCACGCTCCATGATGCGGCGCGCTTTCTGAATATCGCTCTCGTACTTAAGCAACACATTCAACGTCGTGTCGATGTTGCTCCGGTCGAGATGCCGCACGTTGAGTTCGACCAGCGCCTTGGCCCAATCGATTGTCTCTGACATGCTCGGGATTTTGCGCAAATCGAGCTGACGCAAGCGTTGCACCATCTCGACCACTTGAGTGGCCAACTTGGGCGGCACGCCCGGCACCTTAAGGTTGACCACCGCCAATTCGGCCTCAGCATCGGGGTAGCCCACATACAAAAAGAGACAGCGGCGTTTGAGCGCCTCGCTCAACTCGCGCGTGTCGTTGCTGGTCAGAATCACAATCGGCCGGTGCACTGCTTTGATGGTGCCTAGCTCGGGGATACTCACCTGAAAGTCGCTGAGCAACTCGAGCAAAAACGCCTCAAACTCGGCATCGGCCCGGTCGATTTCGTCGATCAGCAATACCACCGGCTTGGGGCTCGTGATGGCCTTGAGCAAAGGGCGTGCCAACAAAAAGCGATCCGAGAAGAAGACGTTCTCTTCTTTGGCAATCGCATCGGCGGCCCCGGCCAACGTCTGCGCACCACTCACGATGTCGCCGACGCGCTCACGCAACAACTGCGTGTAGAGCAGCTGCTTGGCATACTCCCACTCGTACAAGGCACGCGCCTCGTCGATACCTTCGTAGCACTGCAAGCGAATCAACTCGCGGTCGAGCGCCCCGGCACAGGCTTTGGCCAATTCGGTCTTGCCGGTACCGGCTGGCCCCTCGGCGAGGATGGGCTTTTCGAGTTTGCTCGCCAAAAAAAGCGTCGTTGCAATGGTGTCGCTGGCGATATATTGTTGGGTCGTGAGCTGCGTACGCACGTCGTCAATCGTACGGAACATGGGGATACCTCTCAATCTGATGGTAGGTGGCACGAGGCAGGGCAGAGGGGCGATTGTTGGTCGCTCTCTGTATTATACGATTTTTCGTTTTTGCTGCCGACACGTGGACATGCGCTGGTTGTGCTTTGCCCACCTCGTCCCCCCCACACGCACTCCTGCATCCTCCGTGCATGACTACACGATGACAATTCCGCGAATGTTTCAGAGAGGGTAGTACGTATTACATAGCATAGTGGTATAATTATCAGCGGTATCAATGCGTTTTTACGCAATTGCAAGTGTAAGGAAGAGCGGGCATGAGCACACAGCCGCGCATTCACGGGCGCTATCGAGTCGATGAGCGACTCGGAGCCACGCGAATTGCTACCGTCTATCGCGCCTATGACGACAAGCTCAATCGTCCGGTTTTGCTCAACCTCATGCGTAGTCATTTGGCAGAGCAACGCGGAATTCGCGATCGTTTTGTGAGCGATTCGGAGCTCCGCGCCCGTAACGTACACAGCGCCTTACCAGAGGTCTACGATAGTGGCAACATCGAGGATCGTCCGTTCTTCATCACCGAGTTTATCACCGGGCGCACTGTGCGCACGCGCGCGCCGTTTACGCCACAAGAATCACTTACCTACATCAAGCACATTGTGGCTGCCGTCAATGCGTGCCATCAATCAAATATTCCACATCCACCCATTAGTAGCCACGACTTCGTGGTTGTGAGTGAAGGGCACGTCAAGTGGATCGAAAATTGGCAACTCTCTCCGTCTGATGTACTGATTGACCTGGCCAGCTATCGTGCACCCGAACGCAAAGATGGCGACAACGAAACGCAACAAAGTGCGGTGTTTGCCATTGGCGTCTTGTTATTTGAAATGCTGACCGGCTCGCGTCCATTTAGCGGTGCGACCCCCGAAGAGGTTTCACATCAGATTCAGTCCATTGACATTCCCCCGGTTACTACGATTTTGGGGAATACCTGCCCCCCACAAGTTGATGAATTAATTATGCGGTGTACGGCACGTAACCCGGAATACCGCATCAAAGACTTCGAAGAACTCCTACTCATCATTGAGCAGACGCGTCGCTTCTTGCTTGTCGAAAGTGGCCGCCTCTCCAAACCACTCGGGAACAACAACACTGACGATGATGGGGCAGACTTTTATGATGGTGAAACCACCACGATGCGGGCACCGTGGCACAAACAACTCCTCAGCGTGTTGGTGACTGCCCTTGCCGTCGTTGCAGTGGCCGCAGGGGGCTGGTTTGCCTGGCCATTCATTCAGCGCAGCGTTGGTCCGATTGACACGCAAGCGCTTGTATCGCAAATCCAAGCGCCGTTTCAACAGTTGTCATTTGACCGCCTCGTCATGCCACCCTGGTTAGAACAACTCTTCCAAGGGAGCGAAACCGTGCAGACCCTGGTGGTAAGCGGCGAGGGCATGCTTGACGTGTATAGCGATCCTACGAGCACCAGCCAAGTCATCGGCCAAATTACAGTGGGAAGCTCAGTTGACTGGATAGATGGCCCACAAAGTGCCGATGGTGCGGCCTGGCTCCGCATTCGGTATCAAAGCACCCAAGGGACGATTGAGGGATGGGCGCAACAGCAACGCCTCGTTGTCGCCGCTCCGTAACAACATCGACTGGGAGTATACTCCCGCTTACCAGGTGAGCAAACGTTCATGAATATACCGGCAACAATCTTGGCACAGTTGCGGCAATCTCAGCGTATGGTCGTAGTCACTGGTGGTGGTTTGTCAGCCGAGAGTGGCGTAGCGTCGTTCCGACAAGCCATGGTCGGCGAATGGGCCAACTACGATGTGCGCGACCTAGCTACACCACAGGCGTTTGCACGCTCTCCCAAAACCGTCTGGCAGTGGTATGACTTTCGCCGTCGTCAAATCGCCACCGCTCAGCCCAATCCAGCACATCATGCACTCGTTGACCTCGAGCAACATGTGTCGGAGTTTTTGTTGATTACCTTGGCCATTGATGGACTACACTGGCAGGCCGGATCACGCGACTTGGTTGAACTCAATGGGTGCGTGCAACGCGTTCGTTGTGTTGAGAATGGACATCTCGGTGATTGGGATGAAGAGGGATCCATCCCTCCGCGTTGCCCGCGATGTGGCAGCCTCTTTCGTCCTGATGTCGTACTACTCGGTGAGGGGTTTGCTCGTACCCACGTACTACGCGCCCGCACCGCCGTCGAGCAGTGCGATACCATCCTGTTTATTGGCGAACTCAGCACAGCAGATCCCGTCGCTCAATTCCCCTTCATGGCACGTCGAGCAGGCGCTACCGTGATTACCGTGAATCGCGATGATTCGATGTTTGCGGTAACCGCCGATTACCATATCAAAGCACGCGCCAGTGATTGTGTGTCTGAGTTGGTTCGCATCATAACGTCGGGTACAGGCGCGGTATGAGCATCTATACGTCGCGTACGGTCATCCGTTCGTGGAACCGGTATGATGATGAACGCAGTTATCGCTGGCCTCCCTACCATGATCCGTTCGAAGCCGTGTGGAATCTCCAGCGCAGCGTATCGCCCTTTTCGACCGGCTGGTTCAGTGATATGATTGCGGCACGACGACACTGGGCTGTTGACAGTCGTTCCGGCGATCTAATGGGACGCATCTCGCTCCGCGATATCGATAACACGCTCAAACAAGCACGACTCGGTATCACCTTTTCAGCATCGTATGTCGGGCGTGGACTTGGTACTGAAGCCATGCACGGATTTTTGGATTATTTTTTCGGTGAGCTGGGCTTTCACATCATGGTGCTTGATGTCGCTGCCATCAACGAACGTGCCGTCCGCTCATATCGCAGCCTAGGTTTTGTCTATGTAGAAAGTGATTGGCGGAATGCCTATCATGGTGTTGATATGCGGCTGTTCGAATCAGCTCCATATGCGCATCTCAAACCGCATGTGCGTGTCGAACGCGACACCATGTGGATTGAGTTCTTTGAGATGCGGCTGACCCGCGACATGTGGATCCACCATACGAGCCAATCACACCAACGGGAGAACAATGAATCATGAAGGTGTTTGGTCACTATTTCGTTCGCATATACGTCGTTACGATGATCATATTCATGCTCGTGCTCACGAGTTGCCAAATCGAAGGCGGAGTGCGCGACCGTACTCCTGTTGGATTGAACAACCCCGTTGATACGACCGTGCCACTCGTCGTGCCCACCAATGAATCCGTGGCAGAAGCGCTGGCCGAACGCAACGACATATGGGCCATCGGTCTCACCGATATGCCCAATGACCTCTTCCCGTACCCGGCTGATAGCGCCTTACGACGCATTAATGGCCCAGCCCTTGAATTGCTCTTCCCCTCTCCCATTCTGCCCAAAAACTACAAATACGTGAACAACGCTATTTTGGAACAAATCCCCTCAATCGATAATGGTGACGTCCAAATCAACGACGTCTCCGTCTATCTGGATGCGGCTGGCAATATCACCTCGACAGTCACCAGTGTGATTACCGATGTGCAACAGCTCTCAATCACCTATCGGTGGAACAAAAACCTGACGTGGTCAGACGGAGTACCCCTTACGGCCGCAGACTCCCTCTTTGCGTATGAATTAGCTCGTCAACAAGCCCCGCTCGGCGAAGAAGCTCGCCTCCTGCTTGACCGTACCGCCAAGTATGAACAACTCGATGAGTACACCACCAAGGCCACCCTTCAACCTGACTTGATTGGCTCAACATTTATTCTCAGTTATTGGCTGCCCCTGCCACGACACCTCCTCCAAGATGTGTTGCCTGCCGATATACGCACATCCAGTTATGCAAAAAAACCCGTCGGCTATGGACCATACATGCTCGACTCACGGACGAGCAACGAGATTCGCTTTGTGCGTAATCCTCACTAT
This sequence comes from Chloroflexota bacterium, assembly GCA_016875555.1. Taxonomy (GTDB): domain Bacteria; phylum Chloroflexota; class Chloroflexia; order Chloroflexales; family Roseiflexaceae; genus UBA965. The sequence continues at coordinate 10,940 of VGPG01000030.1, forward strand.
TTCGGTACCATGCCGAGTACCAGTCAGGTGGTGCTCACCTCGATGTCGGGAGTCGACATGATTCGTGCCAACCTGCAAAACGGCAACCTTGATGTGGCGATTACCGATCGTATCGCTGTCGACCAATATGCGTTCATCGACCAAGATGCACGCGCCGGTTTACCCGTCGAGTACTATCGCAGCCCCGTGTGGGAGCACATTGACTTTAATTTGGACGTGCAAGTCCTCCAAGATATCCGTGTGCGGCGCGCCATTGCGCACGGGTTCAATCGCCAGGCACTGGCCGATATCCTGTTTAATGGTCGCTCACCGAAGCTCGATAGCTGGGTTCTCCCCGATCAACGCGGTGCGGCCAATCCAGCTGATCTCACCATCTACGAATTTGATCCAACCACGGCAAATCAACTCCTCGATGAAGCCGGCTATCTGATGACCGATAGTGGTGTACGCGCCTCACGTCAAGGTCTGACGCTGACACTCCAGTTAGCTACCACCACCGGTAGCTCCATCCGTGAAGAGATTGCAGAGCGATTTGTCGCCGATATGCAGGCGATTGGTGTTGAGGTGGATGTCGAATATCTCTCACCAGAAGACCTCTTCTCACCCAATGGACCACTCTTCTTGCGCCAATTTGAACTGGCCCTCTTTGCCTGGATTGCCACCCCCGATCCCGCCGGATTGCAGCTCTGGAGTTGTGCGGCTGTCCCCAGTGAAACAAACGGCTGGATCGGAAATAACTTTGCCGGCTGGTGTATGCGCGATGCTGATTACGCCGTAAAACTCGCAGCCACATCGCTTGACCCCAACGAACAAAACGCGCAATACCTCGCCCAACAACAGATATTTACCCGTGAACTCCCCTCGCTGCCACTCTTTCAACGCCTCGGTGCGGTGATTCACTCCGCAAAAATTACCGGCATCGTACCTGACCCGATTGCTCCAGCAACCTGGAATATCGCCGAATGGAAGCGCGTGCCGTAGCGTCGTACATCGTGCGGCACCGGCAACTCGTTGCCGGTGCCGCTTTTTGTGCTGTGCTGGTAATGCGCTGGTAATGCCTCTTCGCTACACTCAACGGCAGAATTCACCGCATTCACTTGCAGGAGCTGCCGATGATGATGCACGCCGAATACGCCGCCCTTCTCACCTTGGTATCTATTGATGGCCTCGGACCACACCGCATTCAACGACTCATCAGCACTTTTGGCACTGCACAGGCCGTGGTTGAAGCCTCCTATCACGCATTATGTCAGTCAGGACTCTCCGTCCACCTCAGTAGTGAGCTCATCAAACAACGCCAACGTTTTGATGGGCCGACCGAGTACCAACGCCTCCATGAACAAGGCATCCATCTCCTTGCACCCCATGATGCCGATTACCCACCGCTACTCAAACACATCGTAACCCCGCCTGCACTCCTCTTTGTACGCGGCAGTCGTTCGGCATTCATGCACGCGAGTATCGCCGTCGTGGGTACACGTCACCCCACTAGCTATGGTCATGACGTCACACGACGCATCGTCCACGACCTGGCACAACGCAACATTACGATAGTGAGTGGGCTTGCGCTCGGCATTGACACGATTGCCCATCATAGCGCCCTACATGCGCACGGCGCCACAATAGCAGTATTACCATCAGGGGTAGACTTGGTGTATCCGGCCAGCAATCGCGCATTGGCCGAACGCATATTGGCACAACCACAAAGCGCACTCGTCAGCGAATTCTATCCCGGCACTCGCGCGAGTGCCCCGCTTTTTCCTGCACGGAATCGCCTGATTAGTGGCTTAGCGCATGCCACCATCGTGACCGAGGCCGGCGAGCGCAGTGGTGCCATGATTACCGTCAAAGCCGCCCTCGACCAAGGCCGCGATGTCATGGCTGTACCAGGCTCGGTCTTTGCACCCAAGAGTGCTGGTTGTCTCGCCCTCATTCATCAAGGAGCCACACCGGTACGCCATGCCGATGACGTGTGTAGTGCACTCGGATACGCTCCTGCCGCTACACACCCCGATGACCCGTTTTTGCAACTCCTCGTTACTGCTCGGCATGTGGATGACATCTGTCGCATCACCCAGCGCCAGAGTGCCGATGTGCTCGGCGAATTACTCATGCGTGAGTTGCGCGGCGAGATTCTTGATCAGGGCAATGGATTTTATGTGTGGGGCGGGGCATCGTGATACCTCATGGATGATGCATGCACCGCACCCATATACACAACCTCAACAAAGACCTTTATAATGGAACATATGGGGAAGAACAGTGTATTGGTGATGGTATGACAAACAATCCCGCATCATGGCGTGACTATAATTTTTTGTTGGGCATCGCACTCCTCGGCCTACTCGGGTATAGCCTGGCCATGGTCTATAGTGCTACGCTCAATAACCCGATGACCGAAGGATATTTCAGTCGTCACCTGTTCAACATTTTGGTCGGGTTTGCTGCCATGGCCGCGTTAACCTGGCTCGATTATCATGCCCTGCAAGGATGGACCTTTCCACTCTACATCATCAGCGTCGTACTGCTCGCAGTAGTGCTGGTCTTCGGTAATATCCGCGGTGGCGCCCAAAGCTGGATCGACTTCGGGTTGCGCACCGTTCAGCCCTCCGAACCAATAAAACTCATCCTGATTGTCGTGCTGGCGAGTTTTTGGTCAAGTCAAGAACGCCGCCTCGGCGAATGGCGCCCATTCATCGGGAGTGTTGTCCTGCTCGCCGTCCCACTATTGCTCGTCTTCATTCAGCCGGACTTTGGTACATCACTCGTCTTTGGCATGGTGTGGATCTTCATGAGTTGGACGGCTGGCGTGCGCCTTATTCAGTTCCTCTCACTAGGGGCGATTGCCGCCCCCATCGCCTACTTTGGCTGGACCTATATTTTGGCACCCTACCAACGCACCCGTCTCCTCATCTTTTTGGACCCCATCAAATACGACCCCGAACTCAAAGCAGGTGCCTGGAACATCATCCAATCGCTGACCGCAATCGGATCAGGTGGTCTTACCGGCCAAGGATGGACCGATGGCGTCATGAGCCAAGGTAATTATCTGCCCGTACAGTACACTGACTTTATTTTTGCAATTACCGGCGAAGAATTGGGGTTTGTGGGCACATTTATCATGCTCATCTTCTTGTGTTTACTTGTCTGGCAAGCCCTTGATATCGCCGTTAATTCCCGTGACATGTTTGGGCGATTAGTGGCCACCGGGATCGCCGCCATGTTCCTCTGCCATATTCTTGTGAATGTGGGGATGAACATGAGTATCATGCCAATTACTGGTATTCCGTTGCCGTTTATTTCATACGGTGGCAGTTTCACCGTAACCTCTTTTGCCGCAATTGGCCTTCTCCAAAGCATAGCGCTCTGGCGACGGCGCTATCATTTCTAGTGAGGGTATGATGAGTGATTATGCAAGTGCTGGCGTCAATATTGCTGAGGGGAATCGCGCAGTCGAGCTGATGGCTGCCGCTGTGCGCTCAACCTATACACCTGCAGTGGCTGCCGGTCTCGGTGCCTTTGGTGGTTGCTTTGACCTGAGCAAAGCTGTCGACAATCTCCAGAGTGCCATCCTCGTTGCCTCAACCGACGGCGTCGGCACCAAAACACTTGTGGCCGCCGCCTGCAACGACTATCGCTTCATTGGTGCCGACTTAGTCAATCACTGCATCAACGACATTCTTGTTCAAGGCGCACGCCCGCTCTTCTTCCTCGATTACATCGCCGTCGACAAACTCAAAGCCGAACAGGTCGCCACCGTCGTCCAGAGTCTAGCTGCCGCTTGCAAGGCGGTCGGGTGTGCGGTACTCGGTGGCGAGACGGCTGAAATGCCCGGCGTCTATCGTGACAACACCTTCGATCTTGCCGGTACTATTGTCGGCGTCGTCGACCGCAACGCTATGCTACCACGCACCGTCTCTGTCGGCGACGCCCTCATTGCGATCCCCTCCACCGGACTCCACACCAACGGTTATTCACTCGCACGACGTATCACACCACTGCTCGGCGGCTATGACGCACGCCCGAGTCAACTCAACGGCCAAAGCATCGGCGAGGCACTCCTCGCGCCACATCGCTGCTATATTGCTGATTACAACGCCCTGCAACAGGCTAATGTGCCCGTACAAGCAATGGCCCACATCACCGGCGGCGGCGTCTACGACAATCTGCCGCGCGTCTTGCCTGAGGGGTGTGGAGCCGTCATTCGGCGTGGCAGTTGGTCAGTCCCACCGATTTTTGAACTCCTCGTCGATGCCGGTCAAGTCGCCGAGCACGACGCCTACCATGCCTTCAATATGGGTATCGGTATGCTCGTCATCGTCCCGGCGCACGCCCGAGATTCCGCCCTCGCTACCCTCCCTGAGGCCACGCACGTTGGTGAAATCGTCGCTGGAAGTGGAGTGAATCTCGTATGAGTATGCACGTCGACCGTGTAGTATTCCAGGGCCGAAGCATCGCCTACAGCGATAGCGGGCCGCGTACCGGTACCCCCGTTTTGCTCTGCCATGGTCTCCCTGGTGCACATGTGCAGGTACCATCGCACGCCGTGCTTCACCAGTTTGGGATACGCATGATTATCATTGATCGCCCCGGATTCGGCTTATCGGACCCTCATCCTACGCGTACCATCGACGGCTGGCGCCACGATGCCCTCGCCGTCCTCGATCATCTGCACATCGAACGCGTCGTGCTTTTGCCGTTCTCGGCTGGTACCCCGTATGCCTTGGCAGTCGCCAGCAAACACCCCGAACGCGTCAGTCGCATCCATGTTGTCTCAGGCATGGGATTAACCACCAAGGTCGACATCGCACAGATGTCGTGGTTCAACCGCGTACAACACTCGTTCGGCCACCGCACACCTGCGTTTATCAACGACATCGTGGCCTCAATCAGCAACGTGGTCATTGGCAAAGGCCCCAAGGCTGGCCGCTTTGGTATCTGGCTGATGCGCAACACGTTCACCCCTACCGAGAATATCTACGCCAAAGCCCCTGAAGGCCAGATTTTTCGCGATATGCTGGCAGAGAGCTTCAGACAGGGATACCACAGCTACCTGCAGGACTTAGGCCTCATTACCGTCGACTGGGGCGTCGATGTCTCACCCATCACCCACCCAATTACCTGCTGGTACGGCGATGCCGACCGAATTACCCCGCCTAGCGCCGGCGACAAGATTCGCCAGTATCTGCCCCAAACCACCATGCGCGTCTTCCCTGGTGTCGGCCATCTGTTGATTTTTATGCATTGGGACGAACTTATCGCCCATCTCGCCAGCGAGGCCCACGCATGACATACGGAGCACTGCTTGCCGAAGGCAAAACCAAACAAATCTTTGCACACCCCACCAATCCGGATTGGGCAGTAATCGTCAGCAAAGATGCCATCACCGCCGGTGATGGCGCCCGCCGCCACGTTATCCCCGGCAAAGGTGCCTTGAGCGGTGCAACCACCGCCAACATCTTCACCCTGCTGGTGCGCAACCACGTGCCGACTCACTTCGTTGAGCGCCTCAGTGATACCGATATGGTCGTGCAACGCTGTCAGATGATTCCAATTGAAGTGGTAACCCGCCGCCACGCCACCGGCTCCTATCTGCGCCGTCACCCCGAATTCACCGAGGGACACCGCTTTGAACCGCTGGTCGTCGAATTCTTTTTCAAAGATGATGCCAATCATGATCCGCTGATGCGCGTAGATGAGCTAATTCAGGCAAATATAACTGACAAATCAACCATCGAACACATTACTATTATCGCAAAAAACGTTTTTGAAATATTAGAACGTACATGGCACGCTCAGCAGGTCACCCTGGTAGACATGAAGATTGAGTTCGGGCGCACAAATGCGGGTGAACTTGTGGTAGCCGACGTCATCGACAACGATTCATGGCGTTTGTGGCCTCAAGGCAACAAAGACCAGATGCTCGACAAGCAGGTCTATCGTAACATGCGCGAAGTGACTGACGAGGGGCTCGCCCAAATCAAAGGGCTCTACGCCACCGTCAAAGAATACACAGACACCTGGGTCTAGTTGGGAGCAGTCATGTGCATGCGTGTGCATGCGTGTGCACGACTGACGCTGCATTAATTCAGCAGCGTCGCCATGACTACCACATTATGCCGATTCCAATACCGATCACGGGCATGGTTACGCAGGGTACCTTCGATGCGGAATCCGAGCCGTGAAAAAATCGCTTGCCCGCTTTTTTGGGCTTCGAGCATCTCAGCGACCACCTTTGTAGCCTGAAGCTTTTGGGCCTTGGCAAAAATCACCTGACCCATGGTGCGCCCAAGTCCGAGGCGACGCCACGATTCACCGACAATCAACTGAACATTTGCAACGTGACTCGCTCGTCCTGTTAACGCACGTACCGATGCATAGGCGGCTATTTTGTCGTCGTCAATGGCCACGACCTGACGCCAGTGTTCAGCACCCGATGCATTCACGAGTCGGGCCACGGTATCAACACTGCGCAAATCGTTCTCAAGATACATCCAGTCATCTTGCGGTAATGCCTCACCAAAGGCCAAAAGACGCGCTTTGTCATCGGCCTGCAAGCGACGGATGATGACCACACGCCCATCTTTGAGTGACACAGGTGGCACCAACATCGATCCATCGCTCATAATCATCTCCTATCACGATACGAACTTGGTATCATACGTATCATAGTGGATTCATTCTTTCACCGTCAACTCAGAAAGGGCTCACCTCATGAGCACACTACCCCACTGGCGCACCGACACACCCTTTGCCGACATCAATGACCCAGCGCTAACCGAGGCCATTCAGCAGTTGGATGCCCATCTTGGCACAACCACAGCACTATTTGATCGCCATCACGTCACCAAACACGATGTACCACCGGTAGTCGCACCAGCGGTCGTGGAAGATGTATTACAACACATGGCGGCGATGTCAGAGCGCGCGCGCACCATCAACGCCTACATCTACAGCTTCGTCAGTATCAACTCGCGCGACAGCGTGGCTCAAGCGCGTCTCAGCGAGTTGCGCCAACGCCTGGTCAAGCTCAGTCAGCTCGGCACACGCCTCACCGCCTGGGCAGGCACACTTGACGTGGCCGCACTGGTCAGTCAATCACGCATAATCGAGACCCATCGCTTTATGCTCGAAGAGGCAGCTCGCCGCGCCACGCACCAGATGTCGCCCGAGGCCGAGGCCCTCTCGGCAGCGCTCAACGTCAGCGGTGGT
>VGPG01000031.1 GCA_016875555.1 Chloroflexota bacterium
CGTTGACAGTTGGATGGCCGACATGTCGAGTTCGGGGAGGGCTTCGTGGGGCATGCGGTAGCGACCAAAATCTGTCGACACTCCTTTGGAGGCGACATTTTCATCGAGCACAATCCGGACGTGATCGAGCTTCCGACTGTGTGTTTGGGACTGTTCGTCCATGCGTTGTATTCTTTCCAAGCGCGATGCACTCAACTGACTCTTATTATACCAACAGACAGAGAGTAAATGAGTCGAGTATAATGAAGCACAGTGTCATATCTGACAAATGATCCGTTCGATTATCTGATGATGTAGGTGAACTGTGGCAAACCAAAAGAAACCATCGAGTGGGGCTGGGAATACGCCGCCGCCCCCAAGTAATGTGCCGGCCTATGTAGCGGCCGCCGTCGTGTTGAGTGTCTTGGTGTTGATTGGTTGGTCGCTGGGTGGTGGATCGGGTACCACCGAGACCACTGATAGCAACGAAATGCCGGTCACGGTTGTCAGTCAACCTGCCGAGGAGGAAGCCGTACAACCTGCGGCACCTGCGGCCGATGGTCAGTATAGTGCGCCCCCGCCGATGACCATTGATGCCAGCAAGAACTACACCGCAACGATTACAACGCCACGTGGTGATATTGTGATTAAGTTGCGCCCTGACTTGGCGCCACAAACCGTCAATAGTTTTGTGTTTTTGGCGCGTGAAGGGTATTACGACGGGCTTACCTGGCACCGTGTAATTGCGGACTTCATGGCACAGGGCGGTGATCCAACGGGAACCGGTGGTGGTGGTCCGGGGTATACGATTCCTGCTGAATTTAGCGAAGTATCGTTTGACCGACCGGGTATTTTGGCGATGGCACGCCCCGGTAATGATATCAACGGGAACGGCTCACAGTTCTTTATTACCACGGCACCGGCAACATACCTCGATGGCCAGTATACGGTGTTTGGTGAGGTGATTAGTGGTCAAGAAATTGTGGATGGCATTCCGTTACGTGACCCCATGGCTGCCACCGAGCCAGGTGAATCCATGGTGAAAATCACGATTACTGAGGGCTAATGTTATATGCGTGCTACCCCGTCACCAGCACCAGAATCACCGCCACCATGGATTATTGTGGTCGTGCTCTTGATTGTGTTCGTTGGGGGCGGGGTGGCGTGGTTGGTGTCGCGTGGGTTGACCGAAGATGTGGTGAGTGACCGCCCTACGGCCACCCCGGTAGCTACCGATGCCACCGGTAATCGTGCCACATCAACGCCGTTACCACGCCCGACCGTATCACCGGTGCCAACGGTCGCAACGGTCACCGCGGTCCCCGCATCGCGGTTTTTGACGCTCGACGAAATTGTCTATGCCGGCCAATTTGATGCGGAGGCAATTCAACGCTTCCTACAGGATGCGGGCGGTGTGCTTGCCGATGTGAATGTAAATGTTGCCGGTCGGCGATATCGCTTTTCTGAGGCGTTACTCGGACAAACGCTCTACTACAGTGTTAGCCCCAAAACCATCCTCGCCCTGATGGAATACCAATCAGGAACGGTGACGCAAGCCGGCCTTTCAGACGATCGATATCGCTGGGCACTCGGCTATCGTGGCGAATCAGGACGATTCGCCGGTATGAGCACCCAGATACGTTGGGCAGTGCGTGAGCTCTTCTATGCCCGCCGTGATTTGCCGACACGACCGCCACTTACATATGCCGACGGTGCTGTCCTTGATGCACCGAATGAACTCGACGATGCGCAATATGTCATCGCTCGTGTGCTGGCACCAACCATTGGGTCGGGGCAACTGATGCAGGCCCTAGCGCAGTACGCAGACGTGTACGTGCGTTTGTTTGGTGTACTTGACGCGGCCCCGTTGACTATCGAAGCGCCGCCGGCCATCTTGCATCGGCCGCTCCGTATGATTAAGCCTGTTACGTCGTTCTTCGACCATGGTGGGCCATTTCTGACGCGTGATGCTCGTGATGGTGTGACCACGTACTGGGGATTTGTGGAGACCGACATAACGGCATTTGCCTATAATGGCCATGATGGCTGGGATTATGCGGCAGCACCACCCGAACCGGTGTTGGCGGCGGCTGATGGCCTGGTCATCTTCGCAGGAATTGCCGATGACGGGTGCAATACGGGGGCGGTCATCATCGATCACGGGTCGGATGTACGTACGCTCTACTGGCATCTTTCGCAGGTATCTGTGGAGATAGGACAACAGGTAAGCACCGGCGAAACAATCGGCATTGTGGGGAATACCGGATGCTCCAAAGGTCCGCATCTTCATTTCGGTGTACATCACCGTGGGGTGAGTATTAGCCCATATGGATGGTGTGGGCGCGAACCTGATCCGTGGCAGACGCATCCTGCGGGTGCACAGAGTTTTTGGATGTGGGCCGAGTATCCGTCACCGTGTGGTGCGGTGCCGGCAACAGACGTACTTGTTGATAGCAGTGACCGTCAGCGTTTCACTCTATGGCAGGCATCGCCACAGTCGGTCATGTCAGGCGTACAAAATGAAGCCTTATTTGTGCCTGGTCAGCGTGGTGCGGATGCACTACGTCCATGGCGTGCTCGGCCGGTTGAGCCGATTGCGATGGCGCGTTGGCAAACGTCGTTGCCAGCCCCGGGTAATTATCGAGTAAGCGTGTACATCCCGTATGCGATGAGCGGTCTCATTGATAGTGATGTTGTCTACTATCAGGTGCAACATCGCGACGGTATCAGCGAGGTGCCGGTACGCATGCAAATCAGTGCGAACGAGTGGGTTGATCTGGGGACCTACGCATTCGACGATGTCGCTGCCGTCGTGTTGCCACTCCGTGATGGTGTGGGTGGTCGTGGCGTGTGGCTTGATGCTGTCCTTTGGCAGGCTGTAGCGAAAGGGCAACCATGAACCCCGTTGATTTGTTACCACATCATGCGTTGCCGTTTGGTGAGGCCATGCGCGTCGTCGCGGCGCGCTGGTATGACCGTGGTGGTAGCCTTGACCAACTGGATGCCTCAGCGGTCGATTTGGCACGGCGTCTTGACATGCCAATTGCTGAGGTGCAACGCCGCTTGTGGGTGGCCTACGGTGAAGCCATTGCAGAAAAGCGTCAAGCAGAGCGTGAAGGTGAATTGCTCAGACGCATGGCAGAACTGCGCGGTCTCCACCGGATTATTGCGGCGGCCAACTCTACCCTTGACCTCGAAACATCCATGAGTCAGGTGGTCAATACGGTGGTCGACGTGGGTACCGTGGACGCATGTGCCATCTACATCTATGACCGTGATGCAAATGAGCTAGTACTACGGGCATGTGCGGGATTCGAGGTGAGTGCCATCGGACAAATTCGTATGGCGCTTGGCGAGGGTATTGTTGGTGCGGCAGCCCAACAAGGTACGCCATTAATGGTCGCTGATGTGCGGTTTGATGGTCGCGGACTCGCCAGCTTGGGGACGGTCGCCGGGCACCTGCACGGCATGTTGGCCGTGCCGATTGTGTTGTTCAGCGATAGCCGGTTTCATCTTGGTATGCCACAACTCCAAGGCGTGGTGACCGTCCAAACACGACAGCCACACACCTTTAATGAGAGCGAAATAAGCTTTGTTGAGACCGTCGCAGGTGAGTTGGCGTTCTTTATTACGAATGCGCAAATGTATCAACAAGCGGATAGCCAGTTGCACCGCAAAGTACGCGAGTTAACGACGCTCCAACAAGTGTCAAAGCGCATTGCTGAGCAGATACGCATTGATGAGCTCCTGCAGTTGATTGCAGCCAAGGCAGTAGAATTGAGTCAGGTGAATCGTGCGGATATTTTGCGCCTTGACAACAAGGGAACACTTCAACTCGCTGCCAATTACGGCGCACCTACTCATCCTGCACCCATACCACTGTGCATCAGTGATGCGGTGCACAATGGGTATCCACTGGCGGTATTGAATGCCTTTAACGACTCACGCTTCCCCGAATTAGCAGTAACAGCCGCCCATGACGGGTTTTATTCGCTGTATAGTATTCCTCTGCGAATTGGTGGTGAAATGCCGTTTGGTGCGATTAGTTTGTACACCAATCAAGAGCATCATTTTGATTTTGATCAGGTGCGATTACTTTCATCATTTGCTGATGCTGCGGCCATTGCCATTGAGAATGCCCGGTTGTACGACGAAAGTCAACGCGCACTTGCGGTGAAGTCGGTCATGCTCCAAGAGATGCACCATCGCGTACGCAATAACTTGCAGACGATTTCGGCGCTGCTGACCATGCAGTTGCGCCGGATTGCTGATAATGCGCCTGCCGCGCAGATGTTACGCGACAGCGTGGCACGCATTCAGGCGATCTCGGCAGTGCATAATTTGCTATGTCGTGAAGACATCGGTGTGACCACGGTTGATGCGATTATGCGTCAAATTGTTGATCATGCGGTGGTCAGCATGACTGATCCCCAGTTCCCTGTCGCATTTACTGTACAAGGTGATACCATAGAGGTAGCGTCGCGCCAAGCAACCATCTTGGCCATCGTGCTCAACGAACTGGTTATGAATGCACTCTCACACGGATTAGCCCAAGTTGGTGGTCACGTAGAAATCCTGATGCAACAAGGTGATGATGTATGTACGGTGCGTATTCGCGATGATGGTCCAATGCGCACGCGCCATTTGCCACCGTACAAGGGGAGCGGCATGGGGCAACAGATGGTGCGTATGTTGGTTGAAAGCGATTTATACGGTAGTTTTATATTTGAAATTGTCGATGATTGGGCATGTGCGACTGTCACCTTTCGCCCAATTGAAGAAGAAGAGGAGGGCACCATATGAGTCGATTAGGACGCTTGCGCACTGCCATGCAGGCTCACGACATTGATGCCGTCGTGTTGGTGCCAGGGAGTAATCTACGCTACGTGAGTGGCCTCGGGTTCTCTACAAAGTTGCGCATTAGCATGTTGGTTGTGCCCCGTGCAGGGACACCAGTCATGGTGCTCCCCACCATGGAGGTGCCACGTGCGCGTCAAAGTGCTCTGTTCCCCATTGATGTATATGGTTGGGATGATGACACTGGGCCAATGCCACTGCTCAATCAGATTATCAGCGAGATGGGTCTATCAACGACCAGCATGGGACTCTCTGATCTCAAAATTGCTGTCGAACATAGCGTGATGCGCGTCTTTGAACTTCGTGCACTCGAACGCACCACCGAGGCGCAGATATGTGATGCTGATGCGGTACTCGCCCATCTGCGGATGCACAAAGATGCGGATGAACTTGCGGCCATGCAACGTGCGATCACGGTAGCCGAGGAGTCGTTGGCTGAGACAATTGCTGCCATTCGCCCCGGGATGACGGAGCTCCATGTGGCTGCGCTGTGGGAGCAGGCAATTCGAGCCCGTGGGAGTGTCCCGTCGTTCGATATTGCCGTGGGATCTGGGCCACATGGGGCAAGTCCTCACCACACCAATGGCGATCGGCCACTCCAGAGTGGCGATTTGGTCGTGATTGATGGTGGTGCCATCGTTGATGGATACGTCTCTGATATCACACGAACTATCGGGGTTGGTACCCTCTCTGATACGGCGAAACATGTTTATGCCACTGTATTGGCTGCAAATGAAGCCGGACGTGTGGCTGCCGCACAACCAGATGCGACCGGCGATAGTGTCGATCGCGCTGCGCGCGCTGTGATTGTGGCTGCCGGATTTGGTAAGTATTTCATTCATCGCACTGGGCATGGATTGGGTATTGATGTCCACGAACCACCGTTTATGGTGGGTGGTGATACCAATCGTATCAACGAGGGCATGACATTTACGGTCGAACCAGGCATATATCTGCCTGGCGAATTTGGTGTACGCATCGAGGATATGATGGTGCGCACCGCAGATGGTGCGACGACCATGACGGCGTTCCCCCGTGCATTGACGATTGTGGAGTAATACGTCATGAGTGAAATGCGCACCCCACAACTCACCCTTGAGTCATACATCGAGGCCATGCTCTTTGTTGCCGGTGAACCGGTGGCAATTGCGCAACTCGCTGAGTGGCTCGATGTCTCTCCGCATGTGGTTGAGGATGCGCTTCAACGACTTCGTCACCAGATAGAAGGGCGCGGCATCACGCTATTAATTCATGACCAGCGTGCACAACTGGTATCCCATGTGATTGCGGCACCGCTGATTCGCCGAATGCTTGGGCATGGTGGCGCCCCCAAATTAACCAATGCGGTATCAGAGGTGTTAACCATTATCGCGTATCGCCAGCCAATTACACGTGCACAAATCGAAGCGATTCGTGGAGTTGATTGTAGTACGCTCGTGCGTCAACTGCAGGCGCGTGAGTTGGTTACTGAGGTTGGGCGCCTCGAAAGCATCGGTCGCCCCGTGCTGTTTGGTACGACTGATCATTTTTTGCGCCAATTCGGATTACAATCACTCGATGAATTACCACCGCTGGTAATCCCTGAAATCCCCGAAATTACTGAGACGCCTACGGCAGAGGATACGCGCTGACCGGTAGCGTACATCCCGTCAGCATGCGACCGGCTACGCAGATGTTGTGCGTAGCCGGTCGTCATTAGAAGCGGTGTTCATCGGTGCGTTGTGTGGCCCGACTGTCTTCTTTGGGACCAAGTTCTTGTGTGTTTGTATCTACGGGGAGCGACGTCGTGTCATGCTCGGTGGGAATTTGATTGGTGTGATCTCCGGCAGGAATGATGTCGGTGATTTGTTGCGTCGGTTGCGGTATCTTGGGCAAGCGTCTCCCAAAGTTCAATTTGCTCGTATCAAGCCCCGGTGGCAGTTGCGCCGTATTGGTGGAATCAGCAATAATTGCATACGTTTCGAAATCGGTTTTGACGCGTAATGTGCTGCCATCACGATTGATCGGCATTTTTGCTGACAGGGGCTGACTCGTGCGCGGTCTGGACAATGGCGCGGCGGGCGAGGCAATGGCAATCATCGAGGCGACGAGCCCAACGCCAAACATGATGAGTAATGTCCATGTGGACCAAAGCAAACTCTCAGGGAAGGCTGGATCGCTCAATGCGATAAGTAGTGGGAGCAACACACCGATAGCCTCTGGCAGTTCATGTATGAGGAATTGCTCAATACTGTCGACTGGTATGGTGACACCACTCAGCGAGAGGGGTAATCCGAGCGCAGTTGTAGCCAATAATATGCCACCAATCCAGCCGAAGAATTGACGACGTGAACGCACGGCAAGTGCGACCACAATGATGACCAATGTTGCAGGGAACATGATGCTTTGGAGCGCTCCTGCGCGGATATCGGCGACACGTATCGTCACATCTTGGGTGGTATAGCGAAAGAGAGGGCTTGCCAGGAGGATGCGGTCAAATGATTGGCGGATGAGTGTGCTCGTGGTGGTAGTCACTTGAGTAGTAAGTTGTGGACTTGTGGGTTGGCACTCGATTGACGGCATTTGGTTGTTTGCAAGCATGGTCGTCACTGAGCGTTCCTCATCGGCTGTGCATATCGGCGCTGCATTCAGTGTTTGTGCGATAAGCGGCACGAGTCGTGTATCGAGCATCTGTGTCACGGCTGCCGGTGACAAGTCACCGCCGCTGCTGTCAAGCAGCCTAGGGAGGATGTGGCGTGCGGTGGCACGAGCAGTGGCGTCGGGGTAAAGCACCGTGACAAGCGTATCAGGACCATCAGGTTGGTCAAGGGCCTGACGCAACACATATGGTCCGATATGCGCATACTGTGTATTTATGGATTGTGGAGTCAGGCGTTCTACAAATCGTGGTGATGCTAATACGGTCTGAGCAATGCCAATAGCGAGTACGCTAATAACTATCGCAGGGATTGCAATAACAGTGATACATAGAGCACTGAGTATGCCACAGGTGCGCATACAATTCCTCCTCACACTTGCTATTGATAGTATACTTGTGGATATGCGAAAAAACGCCCATTAGTATGACTTTTTTGTGAATTTTCCCGGATTTTTAATATATACATACAACAAAATGATACGAATCAATCATTGTTGTGAGTCGATTCGCAAAAGTACTATTGGTATTATTGGGAAATAGATGTAGAATCTGTACTATATTTGTTCACAAATTTTTCCGGTATTTATTCCGGTATTGTGTACAACTAGTTGATAAGTGTGTATGAAGAGCATATCGCTGACGGTGGTTGATGGCGACGGATGTGGTTGTCCGTGTCCATGAATCATTGCACACGAGGAGATGTGCGTAGGTCATCACGATGAGACAAGCAGACATAGAATTACTTGTAACTCATGAGTGTGTGGCGTACAATGAAGACATGGAATTACCCCTCGACCCGTTGAGTTCCTCCCCGCTCCCAGACCAATTAGCCCACGATTTATTACGGCGCATATTACGTGGCGAGTTCGATCATGATAATATGCTGCCCTCCGAACGCCAGTTGTGCATGACATATACAGTAAGTCGTTCGGTTGTGCGCGAAGCTATTAAGTGGCTGAACGCACGTGGCATTGTGACAAGTACGAACGGGGTTGGAGCGATAATTAATCGAGATATTACTGCACCAACAGTGGAAGCCATGATGTTGGCTTTTCATTATGGTGATGTACGATTGCGTGATTTGATTGATACGCGGATCGTACTTGAGCCAAAAATCGCCGCGCTTGCTGCAATTCATGCGACCCCCGATCAAATCGCTAGTCTCTATGCATCATGTGATGCCATGGAACAACTTGATGTCAGTGCAGGTGAGATTCAAGCGTCGATTAACTACAATCAAGTGAACGTGGATTTTCATTTGCAAATTAGTCGGGCCAGTCGTAATCCCGTGTTGACAATTCTGGTTGATTTGTTGATTGGGGTCGTATGGCGTCACGAACGCACGGCGAATCAAATCATCGGACTCCCCCGATACCAAAAAACCGCTCGTGAACATCGACAAATTGTGACTGCCATTGCCCAACGCGATGCCGAGGCGGCGCGCGTGGCGATGATGATGCACCTTGACCTGACACAACGATTATTACGGGACAACGAGCATCTCGATCAACGACTGCAAATTTTCACTGACCAATAATTACAAAATCCGTTGTCCGAAGAGGCTACACGTTAAATCGACTGCAAGTTCAGCGGTTCGGTTGAATTGATCAAGAATCGGGTTTACCTCGACCAAATCGAGTGCGGCAACCTTCTGGCTATCGTGGAGGAACTCCATGATGAGGTGTGCCTCGCGGATGCTCAACCCGCCACTCACCGGGGTACCGACACCGGGTGCAACGCTTGGATCAAGTGAGTCCATGTCGAAGCTAACATGAATCGACTCGACGTCTTCGAGTTGATGTAAGGTGCGGCGCATGATGGTGGCCATGCCATGCTCGTCAATATCACGCATGGTATAAACAGTAATCCCACTTTGACGCAGTGCAATGCGTTCGTCACGGTCAAGATCGCGAATGGCAATCATGATAATTTGGTCTGCGTTGAGCGTGCTCGTGCCAATCCGTAATGGCGGTGGACACATGCCCATGACCGTGCTAACCACCATGCCGTGGACACTGCCGGACGGCGATGTTGTGGGGGTATTAAAGTCGGCGTGCGCATCTACCCAGACGACACCGGTTCGCCCAGGGCGCGTGATACTAGCAGCTAGCGTGCCAATCGCACAACTGTGATCACCACCCAAAAACAGGGCAATTTGCTGATTGGTAATGGTCTGTTGCATGGCGGTGTAGGCGTGGTGGGCAATGGCCGCAACCGCCGCACTGTTGTGTGCGTTCGAGAGCTCATCATGCGTGTGGTCCACGGTATCCGGAATGCGAATATTCCCCATGTCAGTGACGTGCCACCCAAGATTTGTGAGGCGTGATTGGAGCCCCGCATACCGGATTGCACTTGCGCCCATATCGACACCGCGGCGCATCTGCCCAATATCCATGGGAATACCGTGAATGGCGATGGGTTTTGGCATATGAGCACTCCTCCGTGCAAGAGAATTCTCTATCAGTATACCTGCATGTGTGCACACAAATGCCCTATTGTGATGCACAATAGGGCATGGGTTAGGCGCATCGTCGGTTATTCGATGGTGATGTTCACAGTAATCGTGGCACCTGATGGTCCATTGGCGGTGACCACTGCATTCCCTGGTGCCAGGGCGATGAACCCGGGATTTGTGGTGAATGTTTCTTGATCGCCACCTTGTGAGACCTGTACCAAATCTGGGGTGGTCGTGCCAATACGCCATCCGGCTGATTCGCCAGCAAAGACGAAGGCTTCGCCAACCTTCATCGTGGCCGGTGGTTCGCTGGTCAACGCATCATTTTGGATTTCAACCAAGATGGGCGGTAAGGCGTTGGTCGATGGTTGCGTTTGTTCGGCAGGTGCTGCATCGCCCTCGTTGGCAGCTGGCCATATACTACATGCGCTGACGACTAGCCCTGCAACGAGTGTTGCCAACAGAATACGAAGCTTCATACGCTGATTGACCCTTTCATTCATACACTGACTATATACAGTATAAAGTATGACGCAAAATAAGATTACGGAGTTCCTGACGGAAATAAGAACACCTCCTCATTGACTACGGTCAATGAGGAGGTGTTCGGCAGAGCACGAATTAGCGGGTGATGACGATACGAATAGCCAGATTCACGCCCTCGGGGCTGGTGATGCTGACGACCGCCTCACCGCTCATCATGGCGATGAATCCGGGGTATTTCTCGAACGTGCCTGGTTCATTCCCCTGGGAAAGTTCAACGAGCATAGGGGTGGTGGTCTCGATGAGCCAACCTTCAGCGCCTGAGAAGATGAGTGCGCGTCCCGACGCCATGCGTTCTGGTGGTGGCACCGCAATCTGATTGTCTTTGACTTCGACGACTACCGGTGCTTCTGTATTAAAGAGATTACCTTGGTCGGTCATGTCAATTTCTTCGATGGGGCCCGTCTCGGCCTCAGTGACCATATCAGTGACGGCCGCCTCATCCTGGGTAGTATCAGCTACCAGGTCTTCGGTGTTTACTTCAACGCTGGTATCCTCGGCGGGTGCCTGACCACAAGCAACAACCAACAGGGCGATCAGCATGCTCAATAGTATTCGTTTAAACCACATGATTCCATCCTTATTTGTATGAACACCCTCTAGTATACCGAATAATCACTGTGTATGAAGACGAACTCGCTCCCAGGTTTGTTCGTGCATGATGCGTCCCCACGTCGCATCGGTGTGCTCTGCAACCAATCTGAAGCCAGATTCTTGATAGAGATGCCGGGCTGCATGCAATTCAACAATGGTTGTTAGCCAGAGATATGCATGATGGTGATCTGCAAATGTAAGGGCTTTCTTTAGCAATTCACGCCCGATGCCGTGACCTTGCATGCGTGGGTCGACCACAAACCAGCGCAAGCGCGCAGCGGGCGTTGTGCCCCCATCAATCACGATGCTGCCAACAAATCCCGCGGCGGTATGTGCAGCCAAGAGCAGATTGCCAGCATCGACATGACGCGGGGCGAATTCGGCAATCTCGGCCGCTACTTTGCTTTCGAAAGGCAGACCAAATTGCACCAAATCAGCGTAATATTGCGTTTGGGTCTGCACCATCCAACCCAGTAGACCTGGTTGATAGCCAACAGTATACTGAATCATGTGAGTGCTCCGACGCGATCGAGAAACGGCCGCATCAGCGTGGCATCCCACTGAGCCAACGGCTGATTGGGGTGATGCGAATCTGATCCGCCCGTGATGAGCAGGGTATGCGTCTGCGCACATGCCAACAAAAAATCAACCTGGGCTGAAGTATGCGCCGGATAAAACACCTCGATACCATCAAGTCCAATTGCTACCATACTCGCAATATCGTCGGCCGTGGCCGGTATCGCATAAATCCCCTTGCTCCGCCCCGGGTGCGCCAACACGGCCACGCCACCTGCCTGATGCGCTACATCAATCACCTCGGCCACGGTCGGCGGATTATACGACTGCGGGCGGTTGAGCAAAAAGCGCATGCCGGCCGCCTCGTCGTCAGCATCGACTCGCCCTGGCAACTGATTGTGTTGGGCCAGTGTCGTGGCCACCTCGGCGACGTTGGGTTGTTTGTTGAGTAACGCCGCCACATCGGGCAATACCCAACCCTCGCGCGGTAATTCAGCGAGCAGGCGATTAGCATCGGCCGCATTGCGCGCATCAACCGAATGACACAAGGCAACGACTGCCGGATGCGTCGGATCGATGCCGTACATCAACGTGTGCCAGAGTTTGCCGTGGTGACTGCTATCAATCTCGCAGCCAGTGACAAAGCCCAGCCCGGCAGCACGAGCAGCCTGATTCATGGCTACCACGCCAGATGTCGTGTTGTGGTCGGTAATCGCAAAGGCCGCCAGCCCGGCGCGTTGCACGGCCGGGATGAGCGTCTCGGGAGTCCAACTCGAATGATGCGGCAAGGCTGCCGAATGAATTTGAAGATCAACGTTCATGATTACGCGAAATGATTGAGTAACTCAACATAATCGGCCACGATGATGTCGGGCTTGGCCATCGCCAACTCCTCGGCTGTGTGCGTGGTCGCGATGGCCACGGTGTACATGCCGGCGGCTCGCACGGCAGTCAGCCCAGCAAAGCTATCTTCGATGCCGATACACTGCTCGGCTGCGGCGCCCAAGCGGCGAGCGGCCTCGATGAAGATATCGGGCGCAGGCTTGCCGTTGGCCACCTCGACGCCGAGCGTGATGGCGCCGAAGTAGTCAGGTAGATTCAGGCGCTCGAGCGTCGGGCCAACGTTGCCGTGGGGCGCCGACGTGGCAATGGCCGATTTGAGCTGGTGTTCATCGAGTCGGCGCAAAAAGTCATACAAGCCGGCGACGGGGTGCACGTGCTCCATCAAGGTGCGGTAGAGCTCTTCTTTTTCGTCGGCGTAGCGATTGAGCTCATCGGCGAGGAGCTCGCGGCCGAACAACACCGGGAAAATCTCGCTGTTGCGCTTGCCCGACAAACTTGCCGCCACCTGGGCATCAGGCGTAGGGATGTTGTATTTTTGCATGAACACAGCAAATGCCTGCTCATGAAGATGCATGTTCGGCGTGAGCGTGCCATCCATATCAAAGACAACGGCTTGGTAATCGCGTAACTGTGGCATGAATTCTCCTCGTCATTAGACGATATAACGACCCGGATTGAGTTTACCGGCCGGATCCCACGATTGCTTGAGTGCCTGCATCATCCCAACGCCGGCTGGCGCCGGCCCCCACCGATTGTCATCTGTGCCGATTTCGACGACGGCGTAGCCATCGAACGGGGTCAGGACGCGGCGGAGCGCAGCCACATCGGGCGCGTTTTGGCAATACGCACGGACCAACCCTACCGTCGGCATAACCTGCAGATGGGCATCGGGTATCTGAGTCATAAGAACCGCATACACCTGTGGTAGTTGCTGTGGCGCTACCCCGATGCGCAGTTGCGTACCGTGACCGGTACTGAACGGGCGCTGGGTCAACGTCTGCCAATCGCCCTTTTCGGCAACTTTTGCCTGTGGCGCCTTGTGGCGGGCATCGGCGAGTTGGCGAGCAACGGCGCCGTTGACCCCCAACCAGCGCACCCATAGTGTCACTTGGCCATCATGTGCATCAATTAATACGGCACTGGGGTTAAACGGGCGCTGGCGCAAGGCATAGGCAAGTGCGTGTGCCTCGGCGAGACTGGTGCAGGCAATCTGCAGGCTCTGGTCGGCTTGGGGGATGGGGGCTACTTTGAACGACACCTCGGCGATGATGCCCAGTGTACCCAGCGCACCAATGTGCAATTTGTGTAGGTCGTAGCCGGCGACGTTTTTGACGACCTTGCCGCCGCTCTTGATAATCCGACCGTCGCCCGTCACAAAGCGCATACCCAGCAGCCAATCGCGGGGCGACCCGTAGCCGTGTCGGAGCGGCCCGCTCAAGCCGGTGGCAAGGAGACCAGCCACGCTGGCCTGTTGCGCCTGCGGCGCATCCCACGGCAACCACTGGTTGTGGTTGCGCAACAGATCTTGCAGGGCACCGAGACTGATGCCGGCGCCCACGGTAATTGTCAAATCCGAGGCGATGTAGTCATGCACATGGTTGAGTTGGGTGCAGTCAATGGTGGTGGCCGTGGGCGCCGCCGAGTTGCCGAGCTGTTGGTGGAGCCCAGCGCCGCGGGGCGTGATTGGGCCATCAATCGTGCGCACAAGCTCGGCGAGTTCGGTTATGCTCTGGGGCTGATGCATCATGAATCCTTATCCACTAAATCCATGCGCCTGCGGCCAGCGCCTTGGCGCCACCGCGCGCCGCCTTGATGTCGCCACACGAGGCACCGGTGGGGATGAGCTTGCACGGGTTCATCACGCCGACAGCGTCGAAGCAGGCGCGCATCTGGCGCATCGCCCACAAATCGTCGTCGTTGAAGAGCCAGGCCATGTAGTCGCGCTTTTCGATGCCGATGCCGTGCTCGCCGCTGATGGTGCCACCAGCATCGACACAGGCCTTGAGAATCTCCTCACTGGCCGCAATGGCGCGCTCGATGATGCCCTCTTCGCGGATATCGAAGAGCAACAGCGGGTGCAAATTACCGTCGCCGGCATGGAAGATGTTGACGATGTGGACGCGCTGTCGTTTGGCGACCTCACGCGTCAGCTGCAGTACCTCGGTCAAGCGCGAACGAGGTACCACGCCGTCTTGGATGTGGTAGTGCGGGGCCAAACGGGCACAGGCGGCAAGCGCGCCTTTGCGCCCGGCCCAGAGCTTTTTGCGCTGATCCTCGTCTTTGGCGGCGCGCAACTCACGCGCCTCGAAGTGTTGGCAGATGTATTCGATGCGTCGCGTCTCGTCGTCGATCTCTTCGTCCATGCCGTCGATTTCGATCAACAAGACGGCCTGGGCGTCGAGCGGGTAGCCGGCGTGCACCGATTGCTCGACGAGGGCGATGCCTTGGCCCTCGAGCATCTCGAGCGCCGCCGGGATAACCCCTTGGCCGATGATGGCCGAGACGGTCTGTGAGGCGCTGTCGAGGTCGTCGAAGATAGCCAGAAACGTCTTGACCGACTCGGGGTTGGGCATCAGGCGCACGGTCAGCTCAGTTACCAGCCCGAGGGTGCCCTCGCTGCCGACGATGACGCCGAGCAAGTCGTAGCCGGGGCGATCAGGGGCGGTGTTGTCGAGCTCGAGAATCTCGCCGTTGGCCAGCACGACGGTGGCCGCCAGCACGTGATTGGTGGTGATGCCGTATTTGAGGCAGTGCGGCCCCCCGGCGTTTTCGGCGCTGTTGCCACCAATCGTCGAGGCCTTTTGGCTAGATGGGTCGGGAGCAAAGTGCAAATCCCACGGGAGCGTGTATTCGCTCAAATCGGTGTTAATCAGGCCGGGCTGGACGCGGGCGGTACGGGCGACCTCATCGACTGCCAAGACGCGATGCATGCGACTGGTCGAGACCACGACGCCGCCAGCAGCCGGCACTGAGCCGCCTGATAAGCCGGTGCCACCACCACGGGCGACCACGGGGAATCCGGCTTGGGCTGCAATGCGCACCACCTGGGCGACCTCGGCGGTGCTATTTGGCACCACCACAATGTCGGGGCGGGCCATATCGAGGGCACTGCCGTCGTATTCGTAGAGCATCAGCTCTTCGGGGCGCCACAGCACGTAGCGACTGCCGACCACGGCGCTCAAATCGGTCATGAGTTGTTGGTATGCAGGCGCAAGCGTTGTTGTCATGGCGCACCTCTTGTGTGTGATATCTCTATTTAACCACGAAAACGCTACGGTGATTTCACCACAAGAGCGGCATTTTGACGCCGAGCCATGCGCCATCGAACCACAGCGTCATACTAAACCAGAGCATGTAGCTGACAAGGGTCCCAACGAGGATGCGGGCGGCTACGGTTTTTTGCAGACGCAAAAGGGTGTAACCGCCATATACGGCTACCACGGGCAGGAGTGCAATGGTATAGCGCGTCAAAAATTGATCGAGTGCTATGTGCACGAGCATGAGCAGCGCGCTGGCGATTGTCATGGAGATGGCCATGGGCCACCACGTATCACGTGGTGCTAGCATCAGGCCGAGGATGCACAATGCGAGACCGATGCCGACATAATGGCCGTAGATTCCTTGGTGCCAGGCAAAATCCCACCACCGACTCGCCATCGTCGAGACGCTGCGCTCACTGGCAACTACGGAGAGCTGTGTCACAAACAACGTCATGTACTGACTGTAGTAGACGACCGCTACTGCGGCAAATGTGAGCCACCAGGTCAAGGCATGCCGACGAAGCGACGGCCAGAGCATGGCGACAGCATAAGTGAACCCCTGCGTAATGACCACACCAAAATGACTCGTCACACTGAGGAGTAGTGCTAGCCAGCGTACCTGATGCGTGCTAACGACGACGATAATCATGGCAGCAAGAGCGTACCACTGGCCGGTATTTTGGGCAAACGACCCTTGCCAGTGCATGATGTAGCTGGCTGGTAGCATGAGATAGCAGACACACATCCAGCCAATGGCACGCGGACTCCAGTGCAACCGCGAAAGGAGCCACCCCAACAAGAGGATGGTGCTGCTGTCAATCACAATGCCGAAGAATCCTGTACTCTGGGGCAGGGCGCGATTCAGTGTTTGGGCAAAGGGCTGGTATTCAACCCACTGCATGACGGTCAGCAGAAATGGCGCCATGTGCAGGTATCCGGCAGGAGGATACGGGTAGGTCCGTGTGTTCTGTTCAGTGTCGCCGCCGCCGCTCGCATACAAGTAGTAGCCACTGGTGAACAAATCACTGAAGCGGTGGATGTGAAAAATGGTATCTGACCCAACAAATCCAGGTATCAGTAGCCCGATGCTTTTGAGAAAGATGCTGACCAAAAAAAACTGCAGTGCAATCAGCAACCACGGCGTTTGAACGCGCTGAATGAGCCATAGCAAGAGCGCAGTACACGCCAGCATGATGGTGACATTCAGAACGTAGGGTTCGAGGGTGACGCCGAACTGCCAGATGAGGCACAGCAGCGGTACGACTGCCATCAGCCGGTAGTCTGCACGTTGTGCCGGGATGGCGATGCAGATGCAGAGCCACAGCACGAGTACTAAGCCGGCAAACCAGGCAACACTGCTCCAGTGGACCAACGACAGGTGTGATTGATGCACGTCGACGGCCATCACTGCAACACACAACCGTGCGAGTTGGGCATCGGTGATGTGCTGTGTGTCGCAGTCAAAGGTGATAGGGGTAATCTGATGCACAAGCACGCGGTAGGTACGGAATCCGGCTGCCGCATCAATGGGAATAGTCAGTTGGTCGGTGTGTGCGCTAATCTGGCGTGGAGGTGATTCAGCCCGTGTCATCGTCTTGATGTCGATGATGGCATTGGTGAACGTGTGCGGCACGTAAATGGCTGAACCCTGGTAGCTCCAGCGAAACGTGGTATCTGTGACGGTACTGGTCTGGGTTAATTCTGCAGCACGCAGAGTGTGGGTCAGGCTCCGTGTGGCAAATACGCCGACGTCGATATGATGATGGGAGGCCATCATCTGGAGCATCATCATCCCCGTATATACCAGAATGCCAATCACGGCGATAATCATGGACTTCTGATGTGCGACCAACAGACGTGATACCATGCTATGCCTTATACCTGCAAAAACGCTTCACTAACGGCGTACTATAAAGCAGATTCCGATGCTTGGCAATTGCCTTGTCACGGGGTACACATGCGCAAAACGTATGGCATCCTTGATGATGATGCCACACCGCACAGCATGTGCACCCCGTCAGGGAATTAGTGACGCCAGCTGTGCTTGGGATTGTAGCCGAGCATGCGCCGGGCCTTGGAGATCGACAACAGCGTCTCGTTGGCGCCGAGACCCGGGGTGAGTTGAATATGGGGGAACACCTCGGCCATCAGGTCGGCGTTGCTCCGGCGCATACAAGTATCGGCGGCGGCGATGACAAACACCTCGGCGCCGCTGAGCGTGGCCTCGAGGCCGAGGCGGCAGCTCTGGGCCACATCGCGGGCATCTACGTAGCCCCAGAAGTTCCACTTGCGGGCATGAGGGTCGTTCTGCCAGCCCTCAAAGCGGGCGTAGTCGTGGGGCTCCATGATATTCGAGAA
>VGPG01000032.1 GCA_016875555.1 Chloroflexota bacterium
GATATCGCCACTGTAGCGGATGCCTCCATCGCCGATGACCGGGATGCCGAAGGTGTCTGCCACCTTGGTACACTCCGAGATGGCCGTGATTTGCGGCATGCCAGCACCCGTCACAACGCGGGTCGTGCAAATGCTACCCGGGCCTTGCCCCACCTTGATGCCGTCAACACCGCGCTCACACAAGGCACGGGCTGCATCGCCCGTTGAGATGTTGCCGGCGATGATTTGCACGTTGGGGAAATGCTCGCGTACTTTGAGAATACCCTCGAGTACTCCCTTTGAGTGCCCGTGTGCCGTGTCAATGTTCAACACATCAACGCCCACCTTGATAAGCGCTTCGGCGCGTTGTAAAAAGTCACCGCTGATGCCGATGGCCGCACCGACGCGCAATCGGCCTTGCTCGTCTTTACAGGCGTGCGGGTACTCGATTTGCTTCATGATGTCTTTGACGGTAATCATGCCCGACAAACGCCCGTTGTGGTCTACCACGAGTACCTTTTCAATACGGTGCTTGTGCAACAACTCTTTGGCCTGTTCGAGCGTGGTGCCCTCTGGGACGGTAACTAACTCGTCACTGGTCATTAACTCACTGATTGGGCGCGTGCGATCTGTCTCGAAGCGGAGGTCGCGATTGGTGACAATGCCAACCAAATCGCCGTTGTGTGTGGTGATTGGGATACCTGAGATGCGGTACTCGGCCATCATGTCAAGTGCATCGCCTACGGTGCGATCATGAGGCATCGTGATGGGGTCCGTAATCATGCCGTTTTCGGAACGCTTGACTTTGCGCGCCATCTCGACTTGATCGTCAATCGACAGATTCTTGTGGATGATACCGATACCGCCTTCGCGCGCCATGGCGATTGCTAAGCGATGTTCGGTGACGGTATCCATCGCTGCACTTACAAGCGGTATATTCATGCGGATACCACGGGTCAACCACGTACTGACATTCGTTGTTGCGGGCAACACATCCGATGCGGCTGGAATGAGCAAAACATCGTCAAACGTCAGCGCCTCACGGGCAAACTTGTCAGCCCAATCGATTGTCACAAAACCCTCCTGCATGCGTCAGGTACGAAATATATTCTCACTATCATACTCTAGTGGCCTATTGTCGTCAATCAGGTGCCTGTGCCTGATTTTGTCTATACACATACCCATGCCAAATTATGTGTTTCTTTGTTAGTATTTGATTTACCCGTGAATTGTTAAGATATAATTTGTTTTTCGTCAAATAAATACAGCAAAAAATTCATTATATTAAATAATTAAAATTTGTAATCTATGTTTATAGTCAAATGTAATCGAATATATGTTTAATTATGATTGTTAAATAATTATGGAGTGATAATATGAATGAGCTATTGTTTTTTATTGTAATTCTGTGACATAGTGTTAAGGTTATGTGGAAGGGGAGCGGTATGCGCAATTGGCGTAAGCGCGTTGTGTGGGTGAGTGTTTGTTTGTTATTTGCGATGCAATTTACGGTGAGTTTTGCGCAGACGCGTCCGCGCTCAATTCCCACTACATCGAATCCTTCGGCAACTGATGATGCCGGTGTGCGTACGATGGCCAATACATCGTTTGAGAATGTGACAACGACGTGTAACATTGCCGTTAACACGTGGACATACTTAAGTGAGGCATCGCTGAATGGCTGGTTTACGTCGCATGCCCCAATGTCTGAAAAATGTAACAATGGCGCTGTCACGTTTGGTACTGGGTCAGCACGTGTGATTGAATTGAATCGTTTTACCACGGCGCCAGACGGTAACTACTATGCCTCACTCAACGCCGATCATGCATCGTTTCTTTATCAAAGATTGTGTATAACAAGTGGCGAGTCGTTTGATTTTTCGTTTTGGCATAACGGCAACCCAAATGAGACACATTCAATGTCATTCCGCTTTGGTATTCCATCTAAACCGACGCCAGGGACATTACCTCAAGACACGTATTCACGTGAAATCATCCGGATTGGTACGCAGGTGAGTGGTGCGTCCTTTGTGGCAACGGCTGCAAATGTGCTTGCACAGAGCACTGAAACAACGGGTGTCACCAATCAGCTGTTGTCACCGCCAGGTGTATCAACAAAATGGGGTGTATATGCCGGAACGCACACGTTGCCTCCTACCGGTTGGGATGGCGTGTTTAATATTGGGTTTGAGGGTATTTTCCCTACCGGCGGAGCTGGTAACTTGCTCGACAAAATTGAGCTTGGGTTGGCCCCGATGGCCGATCTTGGTTCGACACGTGATACCAGCATCGGCGAGCAGTCAAGTGGGAGTATCAACATCCGCATTAACGGTCGCGTGAGTGGCACCACCAAGTTGGTCCTCAAAAAGAAAGAGGGCACGGCGGTCAGTGATACCGACTTTACACTTGGTGCCGCTGATGCTGGTGCATATGGCACTGCATCAGTGACGCACACTTCAGGGAGCAACATCTGGGTCATCACGGTACCGCTGGGTGACTACGATGGCGGCATGTTCCCAGCCAATGATGTCGGTGGCATTACGATTCCATTTACGCCATCATACGACATGGTCAACGAGGCGAGCGAGTATGCGTGGTTTGAGCTGCTCGATGAGGCGACCGGTGTCACTGATGGTGGTACTGGCAATTGGATTTTCGCAGATCCGACCTGTGATGGCTCGTTCAAGTCAGATGGTGCTGTATTTACGATTACCAATGTTAATCCAACATCCACACCAACGTTGACGCCGTCGAATACGCTTACGCCATCGCGCACATTTACGCCATCGCGCACATTTACGCCATCGCGCACATTTACGCCATCAAGTACGTTTACCCCCACGAACACGTTTACGCCGACATTCACGCTCACGAACACGCCAACCAACACGTTCACGCCAACCAACACGTTCACGCCAACCAACACATTTACCCCCACGCCACATCCATTCGCCATCCGCGATGTGGCCGTTGGCTCGGCTTTCACCTTGGTCGTCCTCAACAACAGCACCTTGGCCACGTGGGGCTTCAACCGCGAGGGGCAAGCCTCATTGCCGTCGTGGATGAAGGGTCGCCCGGTATCTGAAGTCGAGACCGGCTCCAATTACGCCGTCGTCCTCGGGGCCAACGGACGCGTCTTCGGCTGGGGTCAAGACGACTTCGGCACGCTCGGCAAGTTCCCGGCCGGGTGTACCACCAAGTGTGTGGCGGGCACCGGCATCCCTGCTGGCGCCTTGAGTGGTGTACGCACCATCTCGGCCAGCCTCGGCCATGTTATGGCCATCAAGACCGACGGGTCACTCTTAATCTGGGGGCGCAACGACTTCAAGCAGCGTGAGGCACCGACCACGGCACGTACCGGACTCACCGCCATCGCCGCCGGTCACTCACATGCACTCGTCGTCAAGAATGGGCGTGTACAGGCCTGGGGGCGCAATACCTGGGGGCAGACCAATGTGCCGGCCAACCTGACCGGCGTGACGGCCGTATCGGCCGGGTTTGACCACTCACTGGCGCTCAAGAGCGACGGCACGGTCGTCTGTTGGGGGAGTAACCACACCGGGCAGTGCAGTGTACCACGTGGCTTGAAGGATGTGATTGAAATCAGCGCCGGTCGCTACTACTCACTGGCGATGGATCGTAACGGTAAGGTCTGGGGGTGGGGCACGGTCGAGTTCGGTCAGTCAAACGTCCCCAACGGACTCAATCCGGCAGGCGCTATCTCGGCCGGCTACTCGCACTCGATTATCGGCTTCCGCAATGGTGAAGTATTCGCTTGGGGCGACTCCAAGCTCAGCGCCTTGGTCTCACGCACGCCGACTGCAACGCCGTAATGATGATGCGTCAATAACGTACGAGATGCCCGCTCTTGGAATATTCCAAGAGCGGGCATTGTTACAGTACAATGCGTGTAGGTATGAACATCCATTCTCTTTGTTGTCTGGAGGGTAGGCATGCCACTCGACGTAATGACGTTGGCCACGCAAGTGCGCGACATGACAAAACTCGCGGTAGACGGGTCCGCTGAACGCTTGGTACGGCGACGCAAAATCCAACAACTGATTGACCGACATGTCGGTCATGAGGTGCACTGGAATGATGCAGTTATCCTCAGTGAGCGAAGCGTGTGGTTACAAGCGACCGTTGTAGATGCGTTTGATACGATTCACGATGTGCCGCCGATTCCCCCAGAGTATGCGCTGGTAGCTGCGGATGGCTCACAACTTGATGTTGAACGTCACGGAATGGCGATTTGTTATCTCATCAATATCGGGCGCGTATTTTTGCGATATGGTCATACTCCGATGGCGCGTTTGAGCGCTCATCCGATGCTTGGATTTCGCGATCATGAGCTGTATATCAATGATGGGATGCGACGAATTCCAGTCGAAGGACAACTGCTGAATGCCAAGCGTGATGCGGCTGAAGGGCATGCACTCGTCGGTTTGGTAGATGAGTTTATTGATCACACGGTACCATCAATTGCCCTTCAGGATGGCACATTGGTGCGTTGGAATCTAGCAAACAGCGAAGATGCAGTACGTGAGGAACTCCTTACCCCGTATCTCGAGGCGCTTTCTGCGTTACAGGCACGGCGTATTCCGGTGGCCTCCTACATCAGTCGACCACGCTCCCCCGAGATGATGGGCATGATTCGGCTGATGCTGTGCCCGGATGTTGATGTGTCGGCACGCAAAGGGGCCGTGTGCGATAAATGCAGCGATGTGGCTGCAGGGCGTCAACCGTCATGTCATGTGGCCGATGATTTCGCTGATGCAGACGTCTACGCTGATCGTCTCAAAGATGGCCAACGTGGACCACTTCATGTCTCGTTGGCACGTGCCAATCGTGACTATTATGGTGAACATGAGATTCATTTCTTTTATATGCGGGTAGCCGATGAAATTGCTCGTATCGAAATCCCCAAATGGGTTGCGACCGATAATGAATTACTACACCGTGTGCATGCAATCATTTATGATCAGGCCATGCGCGGTCAAGGGTACCCAGTGGCACTTGCACGGGCGCATGAGCAGGCCGTCGTAAAAGCCAGCGATCGACGGGTCTTTTTGGAGATGGTTGAGCAGTCACTCATCAAAAACGAAGCACCTGCGCTGAATTCGCGCAAGCGCTCAAGCAAAGAGTTTCAGGCATTGTAATCAAATGCGTCAAGAAGGTGTCTGTGAGCGTGTGCGTCGCATCACTGCCAGCACCATGCATTGTTGCTGTGCACCGTACCAGGGTGTTGATGCACAAGGAGCGCGAGTAGTTAGTCGCGGCGCAATCGTTGTGTCATGCGTGCATAGAATGAGCTTGGCGGGTAGACACGCGCAAACGTGCATGTGCGATTTGAGCGCTTGATAGTGACGGTATCACCTTCTTGCATCGGGTGATGGTCGTCGCCATCGGCATAAACGGCAGCGCTGTGCCGGCCACGTAAGGTGAGTTGCATGGTGGCATCATCATCGAGTACGAGTGATTTGATGCTGGTCATGTGGGCAGCAATCGGCACCAAGATGATATTGCGTGACCGCGGGTCGACAATCGGACCACCAGCAGATAATGCGTATGCAGTCGAACCAGTTGCTGTCGACACAATCACGCCGTCAGCGTGGTACGTCGTTAAATGCGAGTCATACAACCGTACGTCGACGTTGATGATGCGGTTGATATCACGACGGGCAACCACGATTTCGTTGAGAGCCAAAAATTCCACCGATGGACTGCCATCAACGTGTGCAACGATGCCTTCGATCATCGTGCGTTCATCACGCCAACCGCCACCATCGAGCACGGTGGCAATGCCATCATAAAATGTATCAGGCTCAAGTTCTGCCATAAAATTAAGCCGCCCCAGTGCCACAGGCAGAATAGGCACGCCGCAGCGTTCGGCTAGACGTGCAGCGCGCAAGACGGTTCCATCGCCGCCTGCAGCCACCACCAAATCGACACACTCGATGGCGCTATTTTCGCGACCGAGGTGTGATGCGCCACGCCAGACTTCGAGTCCTCGTGCCCGCAACCAATCGGCGGCGGCTTCGGAGAAGCGCACGCTTGCATCAGAAAACGGATTGTAAAAGACTCCCACACGCATGGTTGTATCCTTTAGGCGTGCGTCATTGCAACTTCAAGCGCATCGGCGACTTGGCTGATATCGTGTATATGGTGAAGTGTATCACAAGCAGGCCCAACTACCAAGAGTGGTACCGGATTTGTGGTGTGGCTTTTTTCGTGGGGGCGTTCAAAGTTGCCGTGGTCGCTCGAAATAATAAACGAGTCATGAGGCCGTAAGTGACGGAGTATCCCGCCGACGAGTCGATCAATGCGCGTGACCACCTCGCTCGTATCAATTGTGGTTCGCCCATGTCCCACCAGATCAGTGAGAAATGTCTCGTAGAGGGTGATAACGTGCTGTTGGGCCAAGGTGACGAGGTTCATGCCTGCGGTGAATGCATCAATCGGTTGAATGAGATCAGGATGCCGTTGGTGCATGACATGATTGGTGATGTCCCAAGAGAGTGCATGCCCATGCGCTAAATCATGTTGTGTACGAAAGTAGACACCGGCGCCTTCGGCAGCAATCACGCTCGCCGATTTGCGCAATTTGCGCGTCGCCAGCGCCTGCCAAAATCCTTCGTCAAATGCATTGGCAAATGCACTTGTACCAAATGCCCGTCCACGCTGCAAGATACTCCGTTGGCGAAGTGTCTCGTGTAATGTGGTGGGTGGAAAATGTGTTTGATGGCGTTGTACGAGCTGTGCCGCGTTGATGCCCGCAAATAGCGCAGTTTGACCTGTGCCACTCTGGGGCAGCCCGGGTACTCCGAGCGTGGCATCGAGGGCCTTGAGCAACACGCGGCGTTCGGGTTGGTAGGTGACCGATTCTGCGATCAGAGGACCACCGAGTAGCGTCTGAAGAAATGGCTGTGGCACACACGCAAATGGATTGTCAGCATGTGCACTATCGAAGCCAATGCCATCTATGAATACAAAAATTATCGCCATGGCGATGCATCCTCTCGTCGTGTACTTTAGTATACTGTGATTCACACATCCAATAATGCAGTGGTTACGGTTGAATAGTTGACATATGGTGTTTTTTGCGAGTATAATCTCAATGGTAAAAATCCGCGGGACTCAGCGTCCGGATTAATTCGGACGCTTGTTTTTTGTCTTGTATTCGCGTCTGAGCTGTGCATCGCGGGCACGTTCGGCTAGTGGTTTTGGGCTGAGGAGAATCTCCAGCATGAGTCAGGGTCACGACACAATTTTTGATTGGACGCAACTACTCAACGAGTATGACTATGCTCGTCCGCAGCGCGGTGAGGTGCGTGAAGGCGTCATTATGAAGATCGAGCCAGATTCTATCTTGGTATCGATTGGATCAAAGCGCGAAGGCATCATTCCGTTCGGCGATTTGCGCTCCATGGGCGATGATTTCACGTCGACGCTTAAAGTCGGTGATACGCTCCAGGTGTATGTGCAAGATCCCGAAAATCGCGATGGCGAATTGGTCCTTTCGGTGGGTATGGTGCAAGTGGCTCGTGACTGGGAGGAGGCGCTCCAACTCCAGGCAGAGAGTGGTATCGTCCAGTCAGCTGTTATCGGCTGCAACAAGGGCGGTTTGCTCGT
This sequence comes from Chloroflexota bacterium, assembly GCA_016875555.1. Taxonomy (GTDB): domain Bacteria; phylum Chloroflexota; class Chloroflexia; order Chloroflexales; family Roseiflexaceae; genus UBA965. The sequence goes on from VGPG01000032.1 coordinate 7,612, forward strand.
GCAGTTCAACCGCATTCGCGGCTTTGTACCAGCCTCACAAGTTGCACAGTTGCATGGCCGTACTGCCGCTGAGGAGCGTCAACACGCCCTCCAGCGCATGGTCGGTCAGACCATTCCGCTTAAGGTCATCGAAGTAGACCGTGAGCGCAATCGGTTGGTATTGTCAGAGCGTTTGGCCACCCAAGAGTGGCGCAAGGCTCAGAAGCATCGCTTGCTCTCAGAGTTGCAACAAGGCGATGTGTTGAGCGGTCGCGTCAACCAACTCACCAACTTCGGTGCCTTCATCGATCTTGGTGGCGCCGATGGTTTGGCCCATATCTCAGAGCTTTCATGGCAGCGCGTCAATCACCCACGTGAGGTGTTGTCACCTGGCCAAGAAGTACAAGTCATGATTATCGAAATCGATGCCAGCCGTGAGCGCATCGGTCTGAGCTTGCGTCGCTTGCAACCCAACCCATGGGATACCATCGAGCAGCGCTATACCATCGGTCAAGAGGTAAGCGGTCCGGTGACCAACGTTGCTCCGTTTGGTGCATTCGTGCAGGTCGAGGATGCCGTTGAAGGTTTGATTCACGCCAGCGAAATTGACGACGAGAATGCCGTCATTCCACGTGACAAGCTTCAGCCTGGTCAGATGATTACGGCACGCATTATCAGCCTTGATCGTCAGCGTCAGCGCATGGGCCTCAGCCTTAAGCAGCCCGAAGAAATCGCCAAAATGTTGGCCGAACAGGCTGCAAAGCGTGAGGCTGGCGAAGAGGCAACCGAAGAATAACGAATGGCTTGCCATCGTAGCAGTGGCCGACTGGGCATACGCCCAGCCGGCCACTGCTGTGTGAATGCTGCTCCTAACTTAGCGCTTGAGTGCCTCGGGGTTGAGTCCTTGTAACTCGGGGATGACAAAGCGCCCGTCTTTGCGAATCAGTACGTCATCAAACCAAATCTCACCACCACCGACCGCAGGATCTTGGCGTGAAACTAAATCCCAGTGAATTTGGCTGTTATTGCCGTTCGACGCCTCTTTGTAGCACTGCCCTGGTGTTAGGTGGAAAGAGCCCGAAATTTTTTCATCGAATAATGTGTCGCGCATCGGATTGGTGATGAATGGGTTGACCCCCAAAGACCACTCACCCAGATAGCGGGCACCAGCATCGGCATCGAGAATCTCATTAATCTTGGTCGTGTTGGCACCGGCATCGGCTTTGATGATTTTACCTTGGGCAAATTCAAAGCGCACGTTGCTAAACACCGTCCCTCGGTAGAGTGACTCACAGTTGTAGGTGACATACCCCTCTGCAGAATCAATCACGGGGCACGTATAAATCTCACCGTCTGGAATATTGCGTTCGCCATAACACGGTACAACACCAATCCCCTTGATCCGAAAGCGCAAATCTGTGCCGGGGCCTTTGATATGCACGCGATCGGTACGTCGCATCAACGCCTCGAGCGGCTCCATGGCTTTTTGCATGGCAATGTAATCGACGCCCGTACACACATCAAAATAAAAATCTTCGAATGCTTCTGTACTCATACCCGCCGATTGAGCCATGGAAGGTGTTGGCCAGCGCAATACGACCCATTTGGTGTGCGGTACCCGTACCGCACTGTGGACATGGTTCCACCAGTGCTTCTCGTAGAGATCCATGCGCTCGCGTGGCACATCACTCATCTCTGTGGTGTTATGTGACCCACGCATGCCCACATAACACTGCACGGCTTCCATACGTGCCCGCTCAACTGTGCCGATAGTCTGCATCTGCTCGAGCGTGGCCGATTGGTAGAGCGCACGCAATACCGCTTGGTGATAGGTGCTGACTAATGGATGTCCACCAGCAGCGGCGACTGCACGAATCAGGGCAACGGTCATTTCACTTGGAATGTCAAACGCTTCGATTAAGACTTTTTCGCCCGATTGTACGCGCATTGAGTGCCGGACTAAGAGCTCTGCAAGCTGTGTCATTCGTCGGTCTAGCATCACAATCCTCTTTTGCCTATGAAGAATGATTTCGTATCAAGCATAGCATAGATAATCACCAACATGTGGTATACTTACCGACCGGTCAGTCAACATGGAGGTATACGATGGAGATGACAGAACGTGAGCGGAATCAGCTATTACTCGTACTCTTTTTGGGGGTGCTTGTCGCTGCAATGGACATTGCGGTTACTGGACCGGCATTGCCGGCCATGCAGAGTCAATTCGGCATGGATGTGGCAACGGGGGCGTGGATTTTTGGTATCTACATCGTAGCAAATCTCGTGGCGACGCCATTGTTAGCCAAGAGTTCTGATCGATACGGTCGGCGTGCGAGTTTTTTGGCGAGTGTGGTCATCTTCGGCGTCGGATCTGTTATGGTGGCAAGTGCCACCGATATGCCAATGCTATTCATTGGGCGTGCGGTGCAGGGGTTTGGCGCAGGCGGGATTTTTCCGGTGGCGAGTGCCGTGGTGGGCGATGTGTTCCCCGTTGAGCAACGTGGGCGTGCACTCGGTTTGATTGGTGCCGTCTTCGGCATTGCATTTCTGATTGGCCCCATCATTGGTGGCGTGTTGTTGTTATTTGGGTGGCCGTGGTTATTCTGGATTAATGTGCCGATTGTGGTGTTGATTGTCATCCTTGGGTTGCGTCTACTCCCGAGTGGTGGTGGGCGAGTAGGTCTACCATTTGATTGGATGGGGAGTGTGGTTTTAAGTGGATTGTTAATCGCACTGGCGTTTGGCTTGCAGGAGGTTGGACGTAGTATGAGTGCTCTGATCATTGCGGCTGTGCTCGTGCCGATATTTATCATGGTAGAGCGGCGTGCAGTAGATCCCGTCATTCAACTGCAGCTACTGGGGCGGTGGTCTATTGTGGTGATTTTGGCACTGGCCTTTGGCGCAGGCATTGCCGAAGCAGTGACGCTCTATGTACCATCACTCCTTGTGAGTGCGCATGGGATGAGTGAGTCAACGGCCAGCTTTCAGTTGATTCCACTCGTATTGGCCATGGCAGTAGCATCGCCATTGTCAGGGCGGATGCTTGATCGCAGCGGTGCCAAACCCGTTGTACTTACGGGCATTGCGTTGATGATTGTTGGATTACTGCTGTTGGGTATGTGGCCGACGTCAATGGTCTGGTTTTATGGCTTTTCGCTCTTTTTTGGCTGTGGTATTGCGGTGCTTTTGGGTGCCGCACTGCGCTACATGATGTTAGCTGAGGCAGATGAGAGCGCACGTGCGCCGGCACAAGCGCTATTAACCATCACGATTAGTGTAGGGCAGATGATTGGTGCCACCATGATGGCAACAGTGACGGCACGCTATGATGATGCCACTACTGGGTATGCAACGGCCATGATGGTGACTGCCGGTATCATGGGCGTGCTGTTCATCATAGGATTACGCATGGCACGACGGCCACTGCCAGTGCGTGCATAGTGTGTCGTGTGACAAAGATGCTAGGATGAGATGCGGTATTCATCCGAATACCGCATTTTTTGTGAAATTTCACAAAATGGGGGATACAAATCCATAGGGATGGGGGATACACAAGGTGGAGTGCATAGAGTAGCATAGACGTATTCCCATGGTGAATTCGCTTTCAGCACGAGAGGAGTCGCGTATGCATGGTGCGTCGATTGACTACTACGAGGTTGGACTACAGCGTATTGTGCGGTTGGGAGGCATTCAGCAGTTACCCGAGGTATTGACGATGACGGATGTGGCAATGCACTGCGAGGTGCCGGTCACATGGTTGATGCAGTTGTGGAGTGCGGATGCATTGCCGGGAACAAGCTTTGTGGGAGCACACAGTTGGAGATGTCGGCGTGAGACATTTTTGGAGTGGCTAAAGGAGCATGCAGATGAACAACGATACCGCATGGCCTGGACTCAACGCAGTGATCCACCACACTCTTCGACACCACACACGTATCAGCGTGGCCGAGGCCGCCAAACGCTGTCGCATTAGTCCCCAACAACTTTGTCAGTGGGCACACCAGCATGGTATTCCGTTGTATGTCACCGACTACGGTTTCGTCATTGACGAAGCCGTAGTCGAGAGTGCACTAAGCCACCGCTCATGGCAGTCTCGACCACGGCATCAACGCACGCGCAAGCAATAACTGTAGTATACGGATTACTCGACGGTTGCTTGTTCGCTCGTGTCAATGCTCACCGAGAAGTTATCGGATGTGACATCATCGGGATTGAATCCCAACGCACGCAAGCGGGCCATGAGCATCTTCTCGCGGGCTGCGTGGTAATCGGCACGTGAACGCTCTTGTTCGGCACGCTCATGCTCTTGTTCGGCACGCTCACGATCACGCTCAGCAATCTCGGCGAGTTCAACGTACGACAAGAAGCGTTCGCCATTCGGGCGACTGAGGGTTAGTTCGCCGTTGCTGATGCTGAAGGTAATGCCGAGTCGAGGGCTTTTCCAGCCGTCGAGTGTGTGAATCTCTTCGAATGTGGCACCGTTGTGGAGCCAACCCATGTATTCACCGGCATCGGGATCGTACATGTAGTACTCCTCAACACCAGCTCGTTCATAAAACTTCAACTGGCGGCACACCCCAACCATACTTGTGCCAGGAGCAAGCACATCAAACACCACTTGTGGTGCCACATTGTGCTCTTCCCACTGGCGGTATGCGGTGCGTTCGCCGCGGGTAACGCCGACTGCCACAAAGACATCGGGTGTTGCAAACGACGTGCTCCCGGGTGTGACATACCACGGCACACTGCCAGCTACCAGCGTATCTGAACGGTGGCGCAACAAGGCATCAAGTCCACCTTGTAGCGTAACAATCCAGCGTAGGCGACGCGTGCTTTCACCGGTGATTGTGCGTTGTGTCATGACGTTGCTCCTTCGTACAGTTGCGAGTTATTGCCGGATGACCTGTGCGATTGCCCGCGAGACACTCTCCTCTGGGCTGATTTTGATTTGGACATCGACGAGGCGCCCGTCTGGCCCTACCACGACATGACTCCGTGTGACGCCCATGTATTTTTTGCCGTACATGCTCTTTTCGCCCCACACACCATATGCCTCACAGACGGTATGATTGATGTCAGCGAGGAGCGGGAATGGGAGGTTGAACTTCTGTTTAAATTTGGCGTGTGATTTGACATCATCTGGGCTGATACCGAGTACCTGTGCGCCCGATGCAATTACCGCCTGATAATTATCGCGAAAGCCGCAGGCTTGGGTGGTGCATCCTGGGGTGTCATCTTTTGGGTAGAAGAAAATAACCACGGTTTGCCCACGTAACTGCGACAGTGTGACCGATTGTCCCGCATCATCCTGTAACGTGAAATCTGGTGCCATGTCACCAATTGTGAGGGTGCTCATGCGTCGTTCCTTTGGTGTATCGTTGAGAATGCCGTAGATATATTGCTCGGCACATTGTAGAATGCGTAGAACAATATAGTATAGTGTAGCACATACGTGCTATCACCTATGACATAGTGTAGCAAGTGTCCATTGTATGTACGATTACAAGTTGATGTCGAAAGTTGAGCACCATGCGTTTTGATGTGCTGACCCTTTTTCCAACCATGTTTGCAGGGCCGCTTAATGAGAGTATCCTCAAACGTGCACAACATGCCGGCCATGTACAGATGCACATCCACGATATTCGTGCCTATGCCACCGATCGCCACCAAACATGTGACGATACGCCATATGGTGGTGGTGCAGGTATGGTGATGAAAATCGCCCCATTGGCAGCGGCAATCCGCGATGTAACGGCACAGGATTCGGTTCAGCCACATGTGGTGTACGTAACGCCTGATGGCGAACCATTGCATCAGGCGATGGCAGTGCAACTCGCGCAACGCCCACGCGTGATGATTTTGTGTGGGCACTACGAAGGTATAGATGAACGAGTGCGCACCACGTTTGTCCATCAAGAAATCTCGATTGGGGACTATGTGTTGACTGGTGGCGAGCTGGCCGCTATGGTGATTATGGATGCGGTGGCACGCTTGATTGGTGGCGTGATTAATGCGGATTCGCTCGCCGAAGAATCGCACAGTGATGGTCTGCTTGAGTATCCACACTACACGCGCCCCGCCGTGTGGGAAGGACAGGCGGTGCCTGAGGTTCTTGCAAGCGGTCATCACGGTGCTATTGCCACGTGGCGTCGACAACAACGTCTGCTACGTACGGCACAGCGCCGTCCTGATATGTTGAAGCGTATATCGTTGAGTGCAACTGACCGTAAATTTCTTTCTGAACACAAGCTACTCGAGTAACGTGTAAACGGTGATTCACGCATGCATAGCAAGGATGTTGCCGGTATGTTGGGGTGTAATGAGGAACCGGAGATGATTTTTTCTGAATAGATAGAATAATTTCGACTATTTTGTCATCTGTTTGAAAACTAATCGTGCTTGCCTATCCCATCGGAGTAGATTATAATACCTGACAAGAGCAAACGCTCATTGATTGCAAGGCATCTGCGTTCGGTTTCCCACCACAAGGATTTGTTACGACGTACGTGCCTGTCACCAGACGGAGGAAACCTAATGTTCGGAGGTAAAAAGCCCCAAGCTGCTATGGCGACAGTGGGTAACACTAAGCCAGAAACTGTGATCGGGAGCAACACGAGCTTCGTTGGTACAGTCAAGTCCGACGGCAACATGCGGATTGATGGTACAGTCGAGGGTGATATTGAGGTGCTCGGTAATTTGATTATTGGCGAGACTGGTCGCGTCATTGCGAGCATCAAAGCACAGAACTGTCATATTTCGGGCGCGGTTCGTGGAGAGATTACCGTTGTGGACCAACTCGAAATCTCACCAACTGGTAAAGTGTGGGGCGACATCACAACGTCAGCACTGCACATCGAGCCAGGTGGTCTATTCCGTGGACAGAGCGCTATGTCTGCAAATGCTGAAGAGCCATTGTTGCTCGAGGCACCATCTGCGACTAACCGCACCGACCGTTAACGAAGATAGGTGCACGTATGCAATCACGTACGCGCACACGACCAGCGACCGAGCGCGGGCGACGTCCTACCATATGGCGTCGTCTGTTTGCCGGTCGTTGGCGTATATCTCCTACCACCATCATCATGGTGGTCGTTTTTCTTTTGTTCGCCGTAAACTTTGTCAATCAAATTATTCGGCAGGCACAACTTGAGCAATACCGCGATGCACTCGCAGTAGAAGTCTCAGAACAGGCTGCCCAAAATGCCGAGCTCCAGCGTCAAGTCGAATACGTTGAGTCAAATGAGTATGCTGAGTTGGTGGCGCGTGAGCAACTCGGCTTTGCGCGACCCGGAGATGTGGTGATGATGCCCACATATCCCAATCAGACGTCAACGAGCGATGAATTGACCGCATTTTCGCAGGATGAAGTTGGGAGTACGCGTAATTCGACCCAACCAAACTGGGAACGATGGTGGCAGTTCCTACAGTCAACCCCATGATGATGCCCATCTCAATAGTGATTGTGAATTGGAACGGCGTACACCTGCTTGCACGGTGTCTGGAGCATCTGTGTCCCACACTTGATACTGATGATCAGATCATCGTGGTGGACAACGGCTCACATGACGAGAGTCTTGCATGGTTGGCCCGTACCCATCCTCAGGTCGAGGTTGTGGCGCTCCCGGATAACCGCGGGTTTGCCGGTGGCAACAACGCTGCCTTGCCGTATTGTCGCCATGCATGGGTGTTGCTCATTAACAATGACGCATTTGTGGCCGAGGATGCAGTACGACTACTCAAGCAGGCCTGTGCCACGGTGGCCCCCTCTGTAGGTGCCATTGCTGCCACACTCCTTTTTGATCATGCGCCAGAGTTTGTTGCATCAAGTGGGATTGTGTTGCGCCGTGATGGCGTGGCTATTGACCGTGACATGACGCAGCCGGTGCATGAACTCCCCGATGAGATGCGACGCATTGCTGGTGCGAGTGGTGGGGCGGTCTTGTTACGCCGACAGATGATTGATGATATTGGTTTTTTTGCGGATGATTTTTTTAATTATCTTGAAGATGTCGATTTAGCATGGCGCGCCTTGTTACGTGGCTGGCAAACACTCCATCTCCCACAAGCGCACATTCGTCACGTGTATTCTGCCACAAGTGGTCAAGGCTCGCCGTTCAAGCAACGGTTGTTAGGGCTTAACCGATGGCGTACGCTGATTCGGTGCCTGCCTACGGCACTTTGGTGGCGATATTGGCCGCGGATTATCGGGTATGATGTGATGGTGTGCATCGTACTCGCGTGGCGCCGAGAGTGGGCTGGTATTGGTGGCCGACTAGAGGTGTGGCGGCATTGGGCGACGTTACAACAACAACGTCAGCACATTCAATCACGGGCAACGGTTGATGCGGATGCGATTGACGTACTTCTGACCCCAGCGCCATGGCCGTGGCAAGAATATCGCGAATTACAACGCCTCCAATCAATCCTGCATCGACGTTCATCATCAATCAAGGAGTAATTCATGATTGCATTTCGCACATTTTGGCACGCATGTATCAACATTTTCGAGGATCTTTTTGTTGCACTTCTTGCAAATGTGGTGTGGGTGATTGTGGCATTGCCCGTGCCATATTTTGCGATTACGTTTTTGAGTAATCCGAGTACGGTGCCAGGTGGCATTCTGATGTTGTGTTTGATGCCGTTCACGTTGGCCCTCGCTGGTGGTGGGATTACCCATCTATCACGCGAAATCATTGATGGAAAAGCCGTTAGTTGGCGCGATTTTGTGCACGGGATGACTAATCAGTACAAGCGCCAGCTCGTGTTATATAGTATCTGGTGTCTGGTGCTGTATACCTGTGCATTTAATATGTGGTTTTATGGTAACAGTCAGGGGAATGTGGTCTTTTTGACCTTTCTGTTTTTTGACTTGACACTCTTTTGGTTGATTTTTTTGGCGTTTCTGATGCCGTTGAGTGTGCGCTTCCCAAATCAACCGATTCGCATCGTACTGCGTAATGCAGCCGGGCTCATGTTTACGGTCACTGGCTCGATGATTGTCATGCTCATCATTGCCACGCTCTTGCTCTTTATCTCGGTCATTTCTGTGATTGTGTTGGTCTTCTTCTTCGCCATATTCATGACGCTCTGGGGGACGCACATGGTTGATGCAGCCATCAAAATCATCGAAGATCGCCAAGCGGCGGCGAACAATGACGATGATCATTCGCCGACAGATGACGGCGTGCGCCGACCCGCTGGTCAAATACGCCCGCGTGACTAACTAGCGTAGACTGACACCGCCATCAACCGGCACAATGACGCCCGTGATATATGGCGCTGCCGCCAAAAAGAGGACCGCCTCAGCAATGTCTTGGGCGGTGCCTGCTTTTTTGAGGGGAATGTGCTGGGTGGCTTGTGCAATGCGCGCAGCATCCCAGTCATCGGGGACCAGTGATAATCCCGGCGCGATCGCACTGACGCGGATATCCGGCGCAAGTTCACGTGCCAGACTCAGCGTCATGCTTGCGACAGCGCCTTTGGTGGCCAGGTACGGCGTGTAATTACTCCAGGGACGGAACACGCCTGCGTCACAGATGTTGATTATTGCGCCGTGGCGCTGACGCAAGTGCGGGACGGCTGCTTGGGTGGCTGCAAACATGCCTTCGACGTTGACGGCCATCAGGTCACGCCAATCGGTGCGCGTGACGGTGCCAATCGGCGTTGGGCGCCAGATGCCGGTATTGTTCACCAGTACGTCGAGTTGTCCGTAGTGGGCATGTGTGGCTGCGATGAATGCCTCTGGAGTGCCCTCTTGCGCCCAATCTCCTTTCCACGACCATACATCAATGCCGCGGTCACGCCAGTAGTTGACACGCGTATGAGCGTGCTGATCAGATGCATGATAGTGGAACGCTACGCGCATACCGCTCTGCGCCGCTGCATCAACAATGGCACCACCGAGCCGTACCGCACCACCACTCACCGCAATCACTTTGTTGTGTAGGCGCTCAATTCCCCACATACGATATGCTCCTTAGACGTTGTTGGTGCGGATTCATTCTCCCGCTCCATATATGATACCGTCATGTATGGTCAAAGGTGGTAGGATAGATGGTATGGGTTTGTTGAGGAGCACTATGCCGGTATCAACATTTATTTTTGATTTTGATGGCACTATTCTTGATTCGGAATCGCAAGATTTTATCGTTTCAGCCGAAATGTGGCACGCACATG
>VGPG01000033.1 GCA_016875555.1 Chloroflexota bacterium
CGCGCTATTACGCCATGCTTTTTGATGGGCAGTTGGGATATACGTTGCGCTATCACGCAGCGCGTTGGCCACGTATTGGTCCGTGGTGGCGCGATACACAGAACGCTGAGGAGGCGCTGAGTGTCTATGATCATCCGCATGTGTTTATCTTTGAGAATCGTGCGCGTCTTGATGCACATGAGTTGACGCGCCGCCTATTGGCTGATGTGCAGTGGAGTACTGTGGCACATACGACCACAAAGATGTACCGCACATATCCCACCATGGGATTGATGGATGCGCCGATGTGGCAGGCTTTGACATCTGCTCAACGTGCGTGGCATGGCCAGGGTGGCTGGGTGACATGGTTGCTACTCGTTGATGGCCTCATGCTCTTGCTTGTGCCGTGGCTTGGCCGGTGGCGCGATCATGGGGTGACAGTTGGTCGGGCGATTGGCATGGTCGTTTTGATTGGCGTGAGTGGTTTGGCGTTGCACCAATCGACCATTGTGATGGGTTTGGGCGCATGTGTGCCGGTTGCCGCATGGGCGTGGTGGCAACGAAGGCAGCAGATTGTGGCGCAGGTCCGGCAGACCTGGCAACTGGTGCTTGGTGGAGAACTCATCTGGTTAGTGATGGTCGCCGTTGCACTTTGGTGGGCCGGTGGTGCGAGTACTCCGCATGATTGGTGGCGACAGGTGGCCATCATCAACCAGCAACTCCGCGTTGATTGGCCGACGATTGCTGATCCGTGGTTGGCTGGATTTGTGGCACTCGATGCGCATGGGGTATGGCGGGCCACGGCAGTACTCGCCCGCCTGAGTGGGAGTGATGGTGCGACTGCGCTCACGCTCATGCTGGCGACGGCCGTCGGTGTGTTGTCCCAGTTGATGTGGTATGTGGTCAGCCATGCACCGCTGTCGTTGCGTCAGTATGGTTGGCGAATGCTCATCATCGTGAGTCTCCTGAGTGCCGGCACGTTGGTGCCGTTGGTACGCGCAGCAATTGGCGTGGCAGATCCCCTGTGGGTCGCAAGTCAAACGACCGATGTACAAGGTTGGGTACCGACCACTGTGCAGGTCGCCCTGATACGCGCTGACAGTCAATGGCTCTGGCAGGGTGTCTGGTGGTGCGTTGTTGCCGTATGTGTGTGGCAACGGCAGTGGTGGTGGCTCGCCGGCATTCTGTGTTGTGCCATGGGCATGGGTGACGCACTATGGTGGTGGAGTGCCGTCATTGCGTGTAGTATCGTGCTTTGGTATTGGTGGGGGCAACGCAGGGGATGGATGGCACTGATTGCATTGGCCGTACTCGCACGTGACGTCGCATGGCAACTGCCCCACGGGAGTGCCACCATGGCACTGTTGCATCTGTGGCCGCTGCTCGGTCTACTGGCATGGCATGTCTGGCTACAACCGCAGCGCGATCGTCGTGATCTGCGTGTAGCAGGGCTGTGGTTTGTTTGGGGTGTCTTGTGTGCCTGGGGACAACTCCCCGTCTGGCTGCTCCTGATTGGTTGGTGGTTGTGTCTTGTTGTGGTGTGGCGCCGCCAGTACTGGTGGGCAATGGCACTGATAGCGGGCCTGTCAATCGTCTACGTGCTTCCGTTGTCGCTGATGCAGGGTGGTTATCAACTGCTCACACTGGTGGTATGGGGGTTAGTGGGATGGCAGATGTGTGTGTTCGTGCGTGTGACCTGGGTCCTGCTCCCCGCACTTGTGTGGCTGGTGTGGTTGGGGAGCTTGACACGGCCAGTGCTTTCGTCGGATGATCGCGCCGTGGCGATGCAAATTGCACGCGTGGATGCGAATGCGGTGGTTGTGGTTGACGCCGATGTCCATCGTGCCATGCGTGTGGCCGCCATACGCGGTGGTCTGGTGTTGGTCGCACCACCGAGTCAACTCGATGCACGCTGGCTAGCTATGGGATGGCGAGACGAAATTCGGCAACGCTGGCAATACACTCAAGAATCTAATGTGGCGTTGTTGTGTGCGCACCACGCACGTGTTGATGTGGTTATTCAACGTGACGGGTTGGTCCAGCGGTGTGGTGGTGATACCCCATAACCCCTAGGTGGTCATGGTCATTCGTTCGTGACGTTGGCGATAGTTGACCATGCATACGGCAATGAGCATGACAATCAGCCAGATGTAATTGGCTGGTGTGGTCAATGCCACCTCGAGTGAACGATATTGCGGTAAGAGTGCCTCAAGTGGCCCATACAAAATCGCATAGCGCTCTGTCACTAACGATCCATCCGTCAGTGAACGTGGGTAGAGGACAGTTTGGGTGCTGTACATGTACCAAAAGTAACTCTGGAGCATCAACGATCCGAGCAAGATACGTGTGGTGAGTACCGGCAACCGCGATACCATCCACACGAGCATACCGATGGTCGGTACAAAGAGCATGACCGCACTACTCCAGTGGAATCGACCTGAGTAGCTAAATCCACCGTATGGATTTGAATGGAGTGCGTTCAGCACAATCGGTACGGCAACGCACCATGCCCACATGACAAACAAGAGAGGATTGCGCCGATAAAAGATCCCGAGGCCGAGTACGCCGGCAAACAAGAGCGGATGTTGTCCAAAAACACCTTGGTTTTGGTCGAAGTGGAGACCAAAAATACGACTCAGACCCTCTGCGGTGAGTTGGACCGAGCCTTTGGAAATAGGCCCAAACATATTCCCCCAAGCAGTGAGCCCATACCACATGACGCCTGCAAGTGACAGCAGATAGGCGAGGATGACCGTAGTGAGGAGCGTGCGTGCGTTGTGCCGCCACATGATGAACCCGATGATGAGCATGGGTACCACGGAGATATACAGATATTTGCTGTGTAACCATGGCAGGAGAATGACTGCCAGTATGTAGGGGAGTGGTGCTGTGGGGAGGTTGTTCGTCATACGATAGGCCCAGTACCAGATCCCCATCAGGAGCACGCCAGCAATCAAATCAGGATAGAACTGATTTGCTGCGGGAATCAGCGGAAGTGCGATCATGGCGCTGGTGGTGATGCCGATGCGCTGAAGTATGGTGAGCGGCGATGCGTTCGGTATGCGCAGATTCCCGCTAAGGTGAAACAGCATGGATACGATGACGCCGTTCAGCATAATGAACGAGATGCGTGGCCACAAAATATCCTCTTCGACAACCGTGGGCATCAACAAAAATGACACCCCGAGGCTGTGGATGCTGTGTGCGAGTTCATTCGTAGGGCCGTCTGTGACTTTGGCCGTGCCTGCGTAGCGCAGACGCTTGGCAACTTTGATGTAGATGGGTTCGTCGCCGGTGGCAAAGTTGTAGTCGTAGTTGATACATTTGATATACGGATTTAACGCACAGATGTCGCGCTTTTTGTCGACAAGTAGACTGGTAATGGCAACCGATATAAACACGATGTAGACGATGAGCACGGGCCATTTCGTGAACATGGCGTTCAATGTGGGTGACGAGACACCGAGTAACGCAGGGCGAACGCAGAGTGCCCCAAGGATGATAATGACACCACTCAGCACACTCAGCGATGTCTCGGCGGTCGTGTACATCAGAATGACCATCACCACAATGCTCGCCGTGCGAATACCCGTCGTTGTCTGGTTCGGTACCATGACGACTCGCCCAATAGCCACCACCAACCCTATTGCCAGAAATACCGTACCAAGAATGATGACAAAATAATTGACATAATACATTGGTTCTACTGCAAAAAAGGCCGTGACTGGTGCAACGGTGATTTTGCCGAGAGCAATGCCTAATTCTTGTTTCTTGATGACTTCAACGGATGTCGTGGTTACTGACAGTAAGGCTTGTGATTGATGAATACCGGAGTGGTTCAACAACACATGATATTGGCGAAACATACCACCCTGCACGACAATCGGTGGTGTCAATCGGTCATCAAGAGCCACAGTAACCGGTTGTGTTGTTACTGTTGTGCCACGAAACGACACCACTGAGGCGTTTTTTTGGATCAAGGTGAGGTAGTTCAAATTCAACATCATTTTGACTTGTTGGCGTCCCCAACGAAACGGCTCACCGGTGTCTGATATTTCAGCATTGTGGAAGCCGGTGATATTCATTTGTGACACAGAGCCAATGTCTGTTGATGATGGTGTATATGGAATCGCCATGACGACACCGCGTGATGCCCAAACAGTGATGAGCAGCAGACAGCTGATGACGGCCACTGTGATATCAAGATGTCGGAAGAGTGATTTCATATGCACCAATCGTGGATGATTACAGGCCACACATCATGAAACAGCGTCGAAGCCCGTCTAGACGCGCACCGAGCTCCCGCCTTTGGCAGCAGATGCTTGGATGGCATCCCATAAGCGGGCCATGCGCAATCCGACTTCGGGTGGGCATGGATTAGCCGCACCATTCCGGACGCCAAGGAACTGCTCCCATACGCCCAGTGAAGCCTGAGTGGGGACTGTTGCAGGAGCGACATCGCCGTCGTGCTGGATTTGCAATTTTTCGCCCCAGACACCGGTGTAGATGATGCCCTTGCTGCCAAAGACGCGCACATCAGAGTGACACGACGGCATGGCCTCACCACAGCCGTGGAGTGATACGAGTACGCCCGATTTGAGGCGGGCAATTACGACACCGAGTGTCTCAACGGGGCGCCCCTGATTATCGAGATAGGCGGCAACTTCGGCCACATCCTCACCGGCCAAGTCGACCGTGGTGTTGAGTAGGTGGGCTCCGGTGTCGAACAAGAATCCGCCGCCGGCGACGGCTGGGATTTGGCGCCAGGTGTTGACCGTGAGCTCCCCCCAGTTTTGCCAGACGACGCCGCTAATCGTTTTGATGGTGCCGATGTCGCCGTTGCGCAACATGCTGGCGGCGGTGCGAATGTTGGGTGAAAGACTGCCGGGGAACGCCACGACGAGCAGTTTGCCGGTGCGATTGCGGGTGGCAATCAGGCTCTCGGCCTCGGCGCCGTTCATCACCATCGGCTTCTCAAGCAGCACGTCAATGCCGGCCTCGAGACAGGCTTTGGTTTGGTCGTGGTGGTAGGCGTGTGGCGTGATGATGAATGCCGCATCGATGTGACCACGGTAATCGCTGAGTAGCTTGGCAAGATCGGGCTGATTGGCAGGCACGGGCAACCCGGCTTCTTCGAACAGGGTTGCGGTCTCTTCGTAGGCCTGTGCTGACGGCTCACACACCACGGTAATGCTGGTGGTATCACGCATTTTGACCATATTGCGAATATGGTGGCGTGCCATTCCACCACAGCCAATCATCACGGTTCGTACTGCTGACATCTGACACTCCTTTGTGCTCGGCAAACAACAACGTTACTTGGTCGATTCAGGCTTTCTGAGGATGAAGAAGTAGTACGGTGAATCAGTGGGGGCTGGTGCATTGTACAGTGGGCGCAAAATCGGCTCCCACAACCAGTTCAGCGTAAATGGTGCAGCCAAAATCCACCGACCGAGCAATTTGCGTGTAATCAACGACGGTGCACCGAGGTAGTGGCTCAAGTCGAAGAGTTCGAGGGCGCGATCGCTGAAGTATGGACGGCACGAGACCACCTCAAACCCGGCTTCTTCGAAGCGGGCACTCCAATCGGCGCGACTGAGCGTGTTGCGATGGACCGAGACCTTGTTGAACCAGCGCCCATAGGCCATGCCATCAAAGCCGAGCGCATTGAGGATTTTGGTGCCGAGGAGTTGCTCGGGGAAGCGGTTGCCGACCACTGAGGCCACAAAGGTGGCTCCGGGTTTGAGCGTACGATACGTCTCTGAGAGCGTCTCTTTGAGAGGCAAGACATGCTCAAGCACACAGTTGCTAAACGCAGCCGCAAAGGTATTGTCGGCAAAGGGTAAATCCTTGCCATCAGCGACGCTCAAGCCACGATAGACACCGCGGCCATACGCCTCGTGGGTGTCGCTTTTGATGGGGTCGATGCCATAGATGGTTTTGCCGGGGAATGCAATTTCGGCAAATGTGCCATCACCACTACCGACATCAAGAATAGGCTCTGGCATATCGGGTGCCGTCTCTGCAAAGAGGCGGGCTTCAATCATGCGGATCATGACACGATGTGGTGGCAGTGTCATGAGGTGGGGTACCAAAAAATCGCGTGTTGGTGTGCTCATATCTCATTTCTCCCTGACAAACGGGTAAATAACGCTTCATACTCAGTCAGTGTGCGCTCCGTGCTAAAGCGTTCGGCTACGTGTGCACGACTACGATAGAACTCCGTCGGGTTGTCGATAATCTCAACAAGGGCGGTCGCAAGTGCTGCGGCATCGCCAATCGGTACAACCTGGCCCATTCCAGTTTGGAGCACAGGTTGGCGCACCCCGGGTAAATTACTCGCCACCGAAGGTGTCCCACACAACATGGCTTCAACCTGGACGAGTCCAAATGACTCGGTCGAATTGAGACTCGGCACGGTGACGACATCACAGGCGCGGAAAAATGTCGCCAATTCGCGTTGGCTGAGTGTGCCAAGGAACGTCCAGTTATTGCGATATTGCTCGAAAAGTGGTGCCAAGCGACGGGCGTATGCCTCCTCGCCTAACACCTGCTCAAATGGGCCTGCGAAGAGCACGCGCGCGTTGGGGTGTTTGCTCAAAATCGCCGGCAGAGCGCCTAACAGCACTTCAACGCCTTTTTCGGCGGCGAGGCGGGCGGCCATGCCGATGACCGGCCCTTGTAGGTTATAGCGCTGGCGAAAGGCCTCGACGTCGGCATCGCTGCTATCGGGGATTTCGACGGGTGGTGGGATAATCTCGACTTTGTGACGAAAGCTCGACAAATACGGCGAGTGTGTGGCGAAGTCATCGGTATAGGCGACGATGCGCGTGGCAAGCATGCCAGCCGCATGGTTACTCAGTTGTACGACGCGGTCAACGATGCGGTTGAACCGCCCAGGAGGTAACTGGAGGTCGCAGTGATAGGTGAGGACGACCGGTTTGCCTTGCAAACGCCCACGGAGCGCCAATCCAGGCGCATCGAACTGTGGCATGTGCAGACTGAGCACATCGTGTGTCAGCGCCAAGCGGGTGGCCTCGATGCCGAAGGTTGGCATGATGACACCCTTGCTGATGCGGGCAGCGACGGGTACACGGATCACATTCACGCCACGCAACATCTCCTGCTGGGGCAGGCTTGGGTCGTACTGGGACGTGAGTACGGTCACATCATGACCGCGAGCGGCTAATCCGACAGCCAGACGCTCCGCATAAATAGTCAGCCCGCTGGTGTATGGGCGATAGTAGGTGAGAGCAACGAGTACGCGCATAGGCAATTATCGACTTTCGATTTCGGCACGACTATCAGCGACCCAGTGCCATAGCTGCTCAATGCCGCGCGTCACATCAACGGTGGGGCGCCAGTTGAGTGCGGTTTGCGCCTTGTCAACGTTGAGTACACAGACGCGCTGGTCACCTGGGCGCCAATCAGCGAAGGTTGGATCAGCGACCGGTGCCCCGTTGAGGGCATCAAGATGTGGGCGGAACTCACGCCAAATTGAGATGGTGTTGTCGGGACCACCGCCGATGTTGAAAATTTCGCCGGCGACGTGGTCAATGCGCTCGATGGCACTACGATAGGCGGCCACAAGGTCGTCGATGTAGAGCAGATCGCGGACCTGCTTGCCGTCACCAAAGATGCTCATTTTGCGCTTGAGCTGTGTGGCAATAATGAAGTGGGCCGCCCACCCTTGATCCTCGACACCGAATTGGCGCGGGCCATATATGGCGGATTGGCGGAAGACCACAGTACGCAGGTCGTAGATGCGATGGTAGTCACGCACATATTGGTCGCCAGTCCCCTTTGAACACCCGTATGGCGAGTGGAAATCAATTGGTTGCGCTTCAGTTACACCACGTGGCAAATCGCGATAGCGCCAACGGGTGGTGTCCTCGACAACCACGACATCCTCCATGCCACCATAGACTTTGTTGGTGGATGAGTAGAGGACAATCGGGTTGCGACCCGAGAGCCGCGCGGCCTCGAGCACGTTAAAGGTGCCGAGTGCATTGATATCAAAATCCTCGCGCGGATTGGCGACTGAGGTGGTGACGGCGACTTGGCCGGCCAAATGGATGATGATGTCAGCATCGGCGAGGGCGGCTTGTGTCTGGGCGGCATCACGAATGTCGCCTTTGCGTAAGACGACCCGTGCATCACCAAAACGAGTACGTAACCAGTGCAGATTATGAGCGACCCCGGGTCGTGAGAGATTGTCATATATGCTGACACGATATCCATCTTGTAAAAGATTCGCAGTTAAGTTTGCGCCGATGAATCCCGCTCCACCGGTGATGAGGATGTGCATGCCACCTCCATAACAAACGTACGCATCTGGCGTGCTCCACCGAACCACACATGGTTCGTGACGCACACAAGTCGTTCAAATGCGCACGTTGTGCACCTAATTAAATCACCGATATCATACCACATAGCATAGTTATCTGTCAGATGAAATACGCTTGCAGGTTCGGTAGATGGCAGGTGTACTTGTATATGTACGGTGGTTCGTGCATTCCATGATGTACTTCCTCTACAATCCATGTACACGTAAATGGGTTGTATGCTTTATAATTACCCTAGTTAAAGCAGACCTCACAAGAGCGGGTTGTATATCTCCACCAGTATGCGATGAATTGTGGCGCATGTTTGGATGAGAATACGTCTGATGCCACAAAGGGATTGATAATGAAATTATTGGTTAACATGCGCCCATACATTGTTCGTATCGGTTTGATGTTGTTGATTCTTGCGATGGGAGCGTATTTCCGCTTTGGCGGATTGTTCAAATGGGATGAACCGTCGTTTCGACTCCATCCTGATGAGCGGTTTTTGACTGAAGTCGCATCGCAGATACGTCTACCGAATTCGTTGACGCAGTATTTTGATTCGTCGTCAACGCCCTTGAATCCGCGCAACGGCAACTACAAATTCTTTGTATATGGCATGTTGCCCCATGAATTGACGCGGTTGACTGCTGTGGTGCTGACCCCACCAGAGCGGCTGCCACCCCCGAACGAGAATGCCGCACCTAATGGTGAATACGACATCTCGTCGGCATTTCCAACCGCATTGCGCGAACTTATCAATCCTGATGGGATCAACTACACCAGCGATATTCACCGGGTAGGGCGGGCGTGGTCGGCAATCTTTGATTTATTGTCGATTTTGCTCATCTTTTTGATTGCACGACGTCTGTATGGTGAGCGGGTGGCTTTTGGGGCGGCCTTTATGGCTGCAGGTACGGCAGTGTTGATTCAGCAATCGCACTTCTTCACCGTTGATGCTGCCAGCGCCTTCTTTATTTTGCTGACCATCTATTATGCGATTCGTATCGTCGAAAAGGGCTCATTTGGTGCCTATGTGGGTGCTGCAGTCGGTATTGGTGCAGCCATCGCGAGTCGTATCACACTTGCCACTGTCGCATTTGTGGTGATTGTGGCGGTAGGGGCACGCCTCTATCGGGCATACGTCGCCAATCACCAACGCCAACTCTGGCGTGAAGCACTGATGTTGGTGATATGTGGCGTGATGTCGCTCTTTGTGGCACGCACACTCGGCCCCGACATGTTTGCCGGTACTATGCCGAATTCAATGCCGCAGATGATTTTGACGAGTCATTTAGGAAATAGTTTTACGCCGCTTGATGTCTTCTTTCAGGGCAAAGGGTATTTCGATATACGCCCGGATGATCGCTTTTTGCAGAGCATGAACGATATTGCGCGCTTTGCCTCGGGTGAGGTGGACTGGCCACCAACACAGCAGTGGGCGGCGCGACCTCGATACGTGTTTGCGTGGAATAACATGGTCTGGGCCGGTATGGGCGCACCACTAGGCATCGCTGCATGGCTCGGCTTTGTGGTGGCAGGGTGGCAACTCATTCGTCGCAAGCAACTCGTGCATCTGATTCCGTGGGCATGGGTAGCCTTCTTCTTTGGTTGGCAGGGTGGTCAGTTTTTGATGACCATGCGCTATTATTTGCCCATCTACGGCGTGCTGATTATTTTTGCATCTTGGCTGGTCATGCACATTGCATCGCAGCGGGCACTGCTGTTCGACAAGGTCATGAACTGGTTGTGGCGCCCCGGTGACCCCGAGCTACATCGCCCCCGGGCATTAGCATTGGGGCGATCCTTGGCCTTTATGGCTGTGGTGCCAGCGATTGTGGTGTTGACAGGGGCTGTGTCGTGGGGGTATGCGTTTAGTCGAATTTACACCGAAGAGCATACACGCGTCGCCGCATCGCGTTGGATTTATGCCAATATCCCACCCGGTTCGGCTATTAGTTCGGAACTCTGGGATGACGGTTTGCCACTCGGGCTTGATGGTCGCAGTGCGGACGAGTACGAAGGTATCGCATTTGCGGTCTACGCCGAAGATGAATACAGCAAGTACTATGGTAATCCCGATAGCGGCGACATGGGATTCATTGGTCAACTCGAAAAAGTTGAATACATCATCATGAGTAGTAACCGTGTGTATGACACGGCAGGTCGCTTGGTGATGCGGTATCCGGCACTCATCAACTACTACAAAGCGTTGTTCGATGGTTCGCTCGGATTCGAGCTGGTGGCCGAGTTCCGTTCGTCACCGCGATTGTTTGGCATCGAAGTGCCAACCGCGGTATGGGCCGAAGAGGCATTTAGTGTTTATGACCATCCGCGGGTGCTTATTTTTAAGAAGACAGACGCATTCACGCAGGCCAAGGCCGAAGAACTCATTCTCAAGGATGTTGCATTCGGCGAAGTCTACAAAATGCCGACCATGCGGGCGAGCAAGGTGATGACCGCCTTGCACTTCACCGACCTGCAGTGGCCAACATACCGCAATAGTGCTTCGTGGAACGAGCTGTTCAGCGATTTTACTACCACGCAACTCCCCTGGCTGTGGTGGATTTTGGCACTCGAACTCATCGGATTGGCCGGATTCGTCTTGTTGCAGCGGTGGCTGGCTGCACTGCCTGACCGCGGTTTTGCCATTGCGAAGACGCTCAGTCTGGTAATTATTGCCTGGTTGATTTGGTTGACAGCCAGCATCAACGTGTTGCATTTTGACCGCTGGGGTATCGGAGTACTGTGCGCCTTGTGGGTCGGAGCAGCCGGCGTCGTGTGGTGGCGTAATCGCGTGGCGTGGCGACGCTGGTGGCGCGAAGTGCGGTGGCTGGTATTGACAGCACAAGGACTGTTTTTGGTGGCCTATGCCGCGTTCGTGGTGATTCGTGCTGCCAATCCCGATTTGTGGCATCCCGCACGTGGTGGTGAAAAGCCAATGGACTTGGCGTTTTTGACTGCCGTGGTGCGGAGTCCGTCGTTCCCGCCATATGATCCGTGGTTTGCTGGCGGTATGTTGAATTACTACTACTTTGGCTTTGTGATGGTCGGCGTGTTAATCCACTTGACAGGCATCGAGCCAAGTATTGCGTACAATCTAGCCGTTCCCACCATGTTTGCGCTCACTGCGGTGGCGAGTTGGGGTGTCGCCTTGGCCCTCCAGGGACGATTCCCCACTACGTATGCGAATCGGTGGCGGTGGTGGTGGCGGGCATTGTCGGTGGATGGTCGCCGCAAGCTGGTGGCCGCCGTACTTGCTGCACTGTTCGTGGTAGTTGCCGGTAATTGGTCACAAGCGCTGTGGTATCTCCCTGGGACTGGTGATGCCACCGTTGCGTGTGACAAGGGCACATCATATGCCATGGTCGAAGAGTGCAAAGGGCGCATGGAGTGGGCCTTCTGGGATGCAACGCGCGTCGTGTCAATCAAAACCGGCGACGGCGTCATCAATGAATTTCCGTTCTTCACCTTCTTGTTTGCTGATTTACATGCCCACATGATCGGCTTGCCGTTGTTGGTCGCCGGATTAGGTGTCATGCTGTCATTGATTGCCCGCAAACGTCTGCCATCAGCGGTGTGGCCGCGTTGGCGTGGGCGCATTGCGGCTATCGTGTTGCTCGGGTTATTAAGTGGTGTCGCATATGCGACGAACACCTGGGATTACCCGACGATTGTGGGTATGAGCGTGTTGACGATGGCCTTGATTGCCTGGCGCGATCAGCAACATCGCGCTCATGCTTGGCATCACATCATCGGCTTTGGTGCAGCCGTGGCCGGCATACTGCTGGTCTCACAGGTGGCGAGTTGGCCATTCACGCGCGCATTTGCGAGCGACTACACCGGGTTTGATGTGTGGCAAGGACCAAGAACGCCTACGGCACTCTTCCTTGAGTTGTCGGGCATGTGGATGTATGCAGCAATCAGTGCCGTGGTGCTCTTTGTGATACGGTTGCGCTGGCTCTCTGTCGTTTCTGCGCTCCTCGTTGGTACGGTGGCCGTTGGCGGATTCGCCATCGGCGTGGGTGCGGCGTGGCCAGCACTGTGGCTTGAGATAGCCATCATCATCGGCATCGGTGTGTTGTTGTTACTTCTGTTGCAACGAAATCATCTCTGGCAGGTGCCGACCATCGGGCGCCGCAAAGTGGTCCAACTTGAGTTGCCCGTCTTTGCCGATTTGCAACGCCCTCAGGCAACGTCACCGGCAATCGCCCTCGAGACGCTGTTCACCATCATCATGGTGCTCGCAGTTGTTGGCATCTCCGCATTAACCGAGGTGTTGGTTGCCAAGGGCGACATTGGACGCATGAATAGCGTCTTCAAGTTTGGCATGCAAGTGTGGGTCTTTGGTGGTCTGAGTGCCGCCGTGTTGTTGGGTTGGACCTGGCAACGTATTTGGCGATATCCGATTGGTATCCAGGTGGTGTGGCGTACGCTGACGATAGTGCTAGTCGCAGCATCGTTTGCATATCCGGTCACCGCAACGCCGGTGCGCATTGACGAACGCTACGAAAAAGACGCCCCCCTGTCCCTTGATGGTGAAACCTATATTTCGTCGGAGATTGCCACCTGGAGCGAGAACGGGTATAACTTTACCCTCGTCGAAGATGCTGCCGGTATTGCATGGTTGCGTGAACATGTGCAGGGGACTCCGATTATTCTTGAGGCACATGCCGAGGCATACCGTTGGGTGGCGCGGATCTCCACGCACACCGGACTGCCAACCATTATTGGGTGGCCGTGGCATCAAACACAGCAGCGCAGTGTTGCCGATGTCGGACCAGTGCTGACCGCACGCCAAGAGGCAGTGAAGCGTTGGTATACCAGCGATGATGCCGAAAAAACCTTCGCCGAAATTCAAAAATACGGCATCGAATATGTCTACGTGGGCCAGATGGAACGGGCCATGTACGGCGAATCAGTTGGCATCGCCTTTGTCACGCTGGCCGAGCGCGGCAAAATCACGCCGGTGTTCCGCGACGGTGGTACGGTCATTTATCAGGTGCCACCATCTGGTACTATGCCGGCCGTGCTCAAAACTGGCACACTGGCACGCTTTGCGCCACAACCGTTACCCCAACAATCACTTCTCCCCGTGTATGTGGGTGATTTGGCTGAAGTTGCCGCACCCGGGTGGAACCCACTTCGTCACGATGTAGGGGTCAGTGTACTTTGGTTATTGGCATGGTACTTGATTGCCCTGTTCGGACTTATACCGGCCATGTGGCTAGGTGAGCGACAATGGCCGTGGGCGCGGTTAATCGGCATCATCATCCTTGGGTATGCGTTGTGGTTGCCGGTCAGTGCACGGTTGATGTACAACGGCACCATCGGTCTCGCCGTCGCCACGCTGCTTGTGGTGCTAGGCAATCTCTGGGCACTCATGATGATCGGTTTGCGTACCCGACCCGTAGCAGGCGCCCCATTGATATGGTTTGAGTCGGCGCGTATGGGTGAGTATCTGGCTGCTGGTTGGCAATCAGTCATCACCTCCTTGCGTACACAACGCCGAGCCATCATCGGGTTTGAGTTGTTGTTTACTACCGCGTTTCTCTTTATAGTGGTAGTTCGCATGGCAAACCCCGATGTGTGGCATCCGTTTTGGGGTGGCGAAAAGCCGTTCGAATTCGGTATCCTCAATGCGGTGTTACGCAGTCCGGTCATGCCACCGTATTCACCATTCTTCAGCGATGGCACACTCAACTACTACTACTACGGGTACGTCCTCTTATCGTTACCGTTACGCTTTACCGGGATTGCTCCCGAGATAGGCTACAACTTAATCGTTGCTACGTTGTATGCGCTTGTGGTTAGTGCGACTGCCGTCTTGACGTGGCACATCACTCGCCGTCACTGGGTGTGGGTGGTGGCCGTGCTTGTGATGGCCGTATTGGGGAATCCGGCTGTGGCCTTCCCTGTCGGCTGGTCGCGTGGTGTGGCTGAGATTTGGCAACTGTGGCAGAACCCAGATACGACATCGTTGTGGTTGGCCATGGGTGATTGGTTTATCGGCTCTAGTCGTGTCATCCCCAACACGATTAATGAATATCCGGCATGGAGCTTTGTCTTTGGTGATTTGCACGCCCATGTTATTTCCATGCCAATAACACTCTTGTTCTTGGCGCTTGCATGGCAGGCGTTACAACCAGGTGTGCTACCGTTTGTCTGGTGGCCATTGGTTGCGTTGGTAATGGGCGCGTTAGCGACGACCAACTCGTGGGATGCACCAACAGCCGTGTTGTTGATGACCGGTGTGTTGGCACGACGTGCGCTACTGCGCGGCGGTTGGCGTTATGTGCCGCTTGCCATCCTTCAGAGTGCAGTAGTCGCTGGCGTGGCGTATGTCAGTTATCTGCCCTTCTTTCAACAGTATGTGCCCCAAATTGGGGGTGTGCAGTTCGTCAAAGCGGCTTCGCCGTGGATCCCGTGGATGGCAATGTGGGGCATTTTTGTGATTCCCACTGTGATGAGTGCAGCGGTGTTGGCCTGGCGACACAAGACGATGCAAATCGTTGTTGCGGGTGTGCTGGTCATCGTGATGGCAGTAGGTATAACGCTTGATGCGCTTGACCCAGCCATCCTGCCTGTGCTTCAGCAGTGGATCGCCGATCCACGTATCTGGCTTGGCTTGATGGTGGTCATCCTCGTACCGTTTGTGCTGGGGCGCCAACCGGACCAGCAACGCTGGTTTGGTATATGGTTGGTGCTGATTGCATGGGCCGTCGCCTTGGGCGTCGAAATCATCTATGTGCGCGATCACATGGAAGATGGCGATTGGTATCGCATGAATACCGTCTTCAAGTTTGGTATTCAGAGCTGGTTGCTGCTCACAATTGGTGTGGCTTGTGTGATGCCCATTCTCTGGGAGCACATCCAACGCTGGCCATACCGGCTCGCACACGTTGTCGGTGTTGTATTCACCGTGCCACTCGTGTTGGGTGCGGTCTACCCACTCTTCGGTATCCCGAATCGCATGAGTTACCGCGTCGTGGCCGATCAAGCACCGACCCTAGACGGATTGCGATTCATGGAGAAGGGCTCGTATTCCACCTACGACCGGTCAATTGAGTTTGTCTCAGATTATCGCGCCATTCAATGGTTGAACGAAAATGTTACCGGTACGCCGGTTATCATGCATTCAAGCATCGAGTTCTATCGTGGATATGGCGTGCGAATTGCCGCAAATACTGGATTCCCCACCGTGGTAAGTCCGCTGCATGAGAGCGAACAACGCAACGGCGATATTGTGGGTAAACGCGATGCAGATGTGATCGAGTTCTATCGTTCGACCGATCTCACCAAGAAGCGTCAACTGTTGTCGCGTTATCGTGTCGCCTATGTGATTGTAGGTCCGATTGAACGTGCTGCATATGGCAAAGAAGGTGTTGAATTGATTAGCGAAATGCCTGATGTGCGTCAGGTGTTTCAGGCAGGCGAAACGACCATCTATCGCGTGTCTCCACAAATCATTTCGATACCGCCATTGGATGCCGTCGATGGGAGCCGTAGCGAACAGTCGGTCTCCGTACCAACAGAGCCAGAACCCGAACCCGAGTATGTCGATCCCGAAACGCTCCGAAAGGCGTATGAAGACGACCCGACCAACATCACCAATATGATGCAGTTGGTTGATGCGTACCGTCGCGTGGGCAAGTCAATTGAGGCGTCAGATGTCTTGTTGCAGACTTCTGAATTGGTGCCCAACGACATCATGGTATTGCATGTGCTTGGAGATATATCGGTAGAAGCACGGCTCAATGACCGGGCTATCAAGGCATACAAGGCGGCAATAGCCGTGAACAACAACCCCGGGAATATCAACAAGTTGTTGAGCGGTTATATGCTGATGGGCATGTATGAGGAGGCATTAGCCGAGACAAACAAGGCCATGGCTGACTATCCAGATGCATATGATTTTTACTTTACTCGTGGCAAGATATACGAGATGTTGGGTGAAATAGACGCTGCGCGAAGTGATTTCCAGACATATCTTGAGGTGACTCCGGAGGATGCTATCTTCCGCAAGGATGTGATGGATGCACTTGATCGTTTGGAGCGCTGAGGAGTCAATCCATGAATGAAGTGCTGTTGCATTGGCTCGTCATCGGTATCTTTTTGGTTGTCGGCATCCCGTGGAGCAAGTATCTATTCGCACAGATGCCGTCAGCCATGCTCGGCATGGCGCGTCCCATCGGTATGGCACTGGTCGGTGTGGTCATCTGGACCGTTGCCATGATTGGCTTGGTGCCATTCAACGGCGGTGGTGTGCTCGTCGTGGCCATCGGTATCGGATATTTGGGCTGGCGCATGTGTGGCGGTATTGATGCACAATGGCTGCGTCAGCATGTGCGTACCATCGGGCGTAGCGAGGTGTTTTTTGCGCTCGGATTTATCATGGTGCTCTTCATTCGTGGACGGAACGCAGATCCATGGGGGACCGAACGACCAATGGACTATGCGTTCTTCAACAGCATGCTGAACAGCCCGAGCTTTCCACCCCTCGATCCATGGATGTCCGGATTCACCATCAACTACTACTATGCCGGGTATTTGCTCGCCGCCATGCCAGCAAGCATTACCGCCATTGATCCAGCGACTGCGTATAATTTGGCCCTTGCCACGACGGCCGGCATGGTAGCATCAGGAGCTGTCACGCTCGTTGATACCATTCTGGCCAGTTGGGGCAGTGTACAGACGCAAGTTTCGCGCATTCAGCGCGGGATCTGGTCGCTCATCGCGGTACTGGCGATTGTGGTCTTTGGTAATTTTGGTGGGTTTTTGCAGGTGGTCAGTGGCGTACCTGAGATTCTGGCGTTGGAGTCACGTGACATTGGTCGTGCTGTCATCAATGGTGTTGGTGCACGTGAGAATATGGTGCTGAGTCAGCCATTTCGTGGGTGGGACTTTGATGGAATGACGGTGCTCACGCCGCGTGACATGTGGGGCGCTTTTAATTGGTGGAATCCATCGCGTGCGGTGTGGGACGCATTACCCACCGGTGATGGTCAATTTGAGCGACGGTACGCCATCACGGAGTTTCCGTTCTTTTCGTTCTGGTTAGGTGACATGCATCCACATGTAATGTCACTCCCCTTCACGCTGCTGATGGTCGGTTTGGCATTGCGCCGTGCTCATGCACCTACTCCTGATATTGTGCTTCCTGCCGTGTTCTTCGGATTGTTGTATCCGTTGAATAGTTGGGATTACCCGACATTTTTGTTGCTATATCTTGGTGCAGTGGTATGGCAACAGCTCCGTGCACAACAAACCTGGGCGCACATCGGGCGTGAGGTGGTGTTGGTAATCGGATTATCGTACGTCAGTTACTTGCCATTTCATTCCACCTTTCATTCGTTGGTTGGCGATGCGCCACCATTGGTTGACATACCGGTGGTCAGCACGTTGTCGCAGTTTTTCGGATTAGCACCATTGCGTACCGAGTTCCATG
>VGPG01000034.1 GCA_016875555.1 Chloroflexota bacterium
AATGAATCACTCTAGTTCGTCAACGAGTGGAGGTACGTCCACATGATTGAATTTGTCAATGTCCG
Source organism: Chloroflexota bacterium (assembly GCA_016875555.1). Taxonomy (GTDB): domain Bacteria; phylum Chloroflexota; class Chloroflexia; order Chloroflexales; family Roseiflexaceae; genus UBA965. The sequence goes on from VGPG01000034.1 coordinate 66, forward strand.
CAAAACATACGGCGACTTTGTGGCCCTTGAGGGTCTGACCTGTAGTATCCCACGTGGTGCCACCGTCGGGTTAATTGGGCCAAACGGAGCCGGCAAAACCACCACCATGCGCATCCTTACCACACTCACCAAGGCAACGAGTGGCGAGATTACGGTGGATGGCACTTCGGTAACCCACGCCCCCGAACACATTCGCCGACGCATCGGTTTTATGCCGGATGTGTTCGGCGTCTACGAAGCGATGACGGCCTTCGAATATCTTGATTTCTATGCACGCTGTAACGGTGTATCACCGGCAACGCGCCCGTCGCTAATCGATGATATGCTCGGATTAGTTGATCTCGCCCACAAAAAAGACGCACTTGTAATGAGCCTCTCGCGCGGTATGGCACAACGCCTCAGTCTGGCGCGCGCCTTGCTCCACGACCCCGAGATTCTGGTTCTTGATGAGCCTGCCAGCGGACTTGACCCACGGGCACGCGTCGAATTACGCGCATTGCTCAACGAGCTCCGCAACCAGGGCAAAACCATCTTGATTAGCTCGCATATTCTCTCTGACCTCGCTGATTTGTGCACGCACCTGCTCATTCTTGAGCGTGGCACGTTAGTGGCGTTTGATACACTCGACAATCTGCTTAATCGCCAGACACAACGACGCATCGTCATTCATACTCTGGCACCGACCACGGAACTCGCAGCGGTCGCTCAGCGTCATGCCTATACGTGCATCAGCGACGATGAACAACCGTTGCGCTATGTACTGACGGGATCGGGCGATGATGCCACGCATGCCCACCTGTTGACGGCATGCATCCATGCTGGTATTCCTATCCATTCATTCGCCAGTGAACGCAACTCGCTCGAACGCACATTTTTGCAGGTCACTGAGGGTGTCATTTAGCGTAGGAGCAGGTTCCATGACAAATTATCAAATCAATCCAATCCTCCTACGAGAACTCAGAGGGCGCATGCGCACCGCCCGCTCGTTTTGGCTTCTGAGTGGCTTTTTGGTCATGGTGGCAGGCACAGCACTCCTGATTTACACAGCGAACTATGCGAGTAATCCCGGACAAATCGTCGGTGACAGCGACATCGGCCGCAGCGTCTTCTTGGTGTTAATTGTGACTGCCCTGATAGCGCTATCGCTTGTGGCACCGGTACTCGCTGCCGGTAGCGTAGCCGGCGAACGCGAACGTCAAACGTTCGATTTACTCCTCACCACCCAACTCCAGATTCGCCAGATTATTCTTGGCAAAATCATCGCAAGTCTCAGCTATTGCATGCTCCTGCTCGCCGCAATGACGCCACTGATGGGCATGGTGTTTTTGATTGGCAGTGTTGACGTGACACAACTCGTGATTATGTTGGCCGTCATCTGTTCAAATGTTGTCCTGCTCACCTGCATCGGCGTCTACTGGTCTGTGCGCGCATCGACACCGTTGAGTGCCACTGGGTTCACACTGGCAACAGTGTTATTCATCTTGCTGATAATTCCACTCCTAGTATTAACCCTACCGGAGATTGTGTTGTCGACCGCTGTCCGCTCTAACATCAGCGAATTCGTCTTTCATGTGGTGCTTTCGATTCACCCATTTGTGGTTATTTTTTTGACTGATTCTGCGCTCCGTACTCAACAGATGTGGGGACAAGAGTTCAGCATTAACGGTCAATCGTTCGTCGTCCCTGCGGCGTGGATTTTGTCCATCTGCTACTCGTGGATGCTCAGCGTCATTATTGTCTGGCGCACCTTGCGACGCATGCGCACGTCACGATAACCGAATCTACACAAGGAGTTCGCGCATGCGCACACTCTGTCTATTGCTCGTTGGTCTGATGATCCTCGTATCGTGCACGTCGATGCCGACGACATCACCAACTGCTCCCCCCGACACAAATCCAACTGCCGTACCGCCCCCCGATGCTACCGCCACGGGAGAAGTAGTTGCAGATCAGGCAACAGCCACCCCTGTCATATCAACCAACCAAGTACCTGATGGCGGCGAACTCATCTACATCCAACAAGGTGAATTGGTCGGCTACGGCATTCAAACAGGAACCACACGTCCCATCTTCGCCGATGTCTCGGATTTTACAGTCTCACCCGATGGCACCATGATTGCCCTCATTAGTGGTCAGGGTGCCTCCGGCGAATTGTGGATTGTATCACGCGACGGCAACGAAGCAAGTCAACTCACCGATGACCAGCAAAGTCTTGATGCACTGCAGTGGCTACCCGACAGTAGCGGCATTGTCTTTGCTGCCAGCGATGCCGATATCGCAAATCCACATGCTTGGCTAGAGTGGGCGGCTTTCTGCCGTGCATCGGTCATCATCAAACTCACCCTTGCCGATCAACAGCGCCAAATCATGGGTGAGGGATGCGACCCAGCTGTGTCACCCGACGGTAAACGCATCGCCTACGGCACACGACCGACACGAAGTGACGCCCAAGCCGCTGACCCCGGGAATACGGCGGGCAATCACATTCGTCTCATCAACATGAAAGGTGAAAACGGCTGGAATCCGGTGACCGCTGCTGGCGGTGAACCAGGTGCCGCTGACGCAGGCCTTGTCGCCTATCACCCCACGTGGAGTACCGATAGCAAACAGTTACTCTATTTGACCTTTATCGGCATGCGCGTCGAGACAGACGTGAACTTGATCAACATGGTTGACGCATATGACGCCACCTATACCATGCTCGGCACCTTCGCCGGGTGGGGGCGTCAACTCGCCCTCAGTCCAGATGGCACCATGTACGGCTACAGCACACAAAATACCAGCGACGCACGCGGATTTGGTGGATGGGATATCTGGCGAAGCGAAATCTTTGATTTTGGCGGCCAACGTGAGATGTACCTCCCCGAAGGAACATTTATGGCCGTCGGTCAATCCATCAGCATTCCACTCTTCATGGGACAACACTTCGCCTGGATCGACAACACGCAGGCCTATGTGGTTCTACCACCCGATTGGGCGCCAGGCATCGCCATGAACGAACCGTATGAGCGCATGGACGAACCGGGTGAACTCTGGCTCTGGCCAATAAATAATCTGCCGGCCACCCTTGTAACAACCGGCGTCGAACTCGGGTCACCAATTCACTTCATCCCATAACAAACAACAGACGAGGGGGGCGTACTGCGTACGCCCCCCTCGTCTGTTCACATGCATCAAGAAAATTTGACGAGGGCTGCCTGGGCCTGTGGTGATAGATGAAAGCCCAACTGCCAACGACCTGGCTCCCCGTCTAGTCGGATGAGCGATGAGCGAGCCACGTTAATGCGCTGATTGGTCGTGGCCAGCACCAACCAGCCGAGGTCAGGTTCATGCCCCACAAACAAGATGCGTGGCCGACGAATGTGTTGCACGATGAGCTGCATCATGTTCACTTCAAATCCTGGTCCAACCCGATCATCCACTATAGGCGCTAATTGATAACTGTGCCCGATGATGTCGGCCGTCTGGCGCGTGCGATAGAGCGGACTCGTGACGATGACATCGAGTTGCACGTTGAGCGTCTGCATGACAAGTGCAGTATGGTTAATTTGGCGAATTCCATCTGCCGTCAACACTCGGTGTGCATCATGCCCCGATGCACTGTGATCTTCGGCAATACCGTGCCTGAGCAGGTAAATTTCCATGCTTGCCTCACCATCATCCAAAACAGGCGCTCATCACACCTTTCGCTTATACGACATATTGTAATAATCACCGTTAGCGTGAATATACCACAAATCACGATACCGAACGACAGCGAGATTGGTATAATCGCATAGAGAGATAACAATACGCAGTGAGATGGACGAATACGCATGACGCAGATGATCCCTGTACTCGATTTTGGTTCACAAACCGCACAGTTAATTGTGCGTCGGTTGCGTGAGATAGGCGTCTACTCTGAGCTCATCCCTCATGATGCGCCAGCGCATACCATTGCCCATGATCAACTCGCCGGCATCGTGCTGTCGGGTGGCCCTGCCAGCGTCTACGACGACGGCGCACCACAAATGCCCGAATGGGTATTACAAAGTAGTGTACCGGTCCTCGGTATCTGCTACGGCATGCAACTCCAGAGTTATGCCCTCGGTGGGCGTGTGGTGCGTGCCGCTCAGCGCGAGTACGGCAACGCCAGCATCACCGCCACCTGCACCCACCCGCTTTTTGCAGGGCTCGAAACCACCCAACAGGTGTGGATGAGTCACGGCGACCACATCGAGAGTCTGCCCAATGGATTCACACCTTTGGCCAGCAATCCGAGCACGCCGTTTGCCGCCATGGCCAACGACGCCAAACGCTGGTACGGCATCCAGTTCCACCCTGAAGTCGTGCACACGCCCCACGGGCGCGATATTTTGCGCCATTTCGCTCTCACCATTTGTGGCGCTACACCGAGCTGGCAAGCCTCGTCGTTTGTGGCTGAGGCCGTCGAGCGCATCAAGGCCCAAGTCGGCACCGGCAAAGTCATCTGTGGCTTGTCAGGCGGCGTCGACTCAGCCGTGGCTGCGCTCTTGATTCACAAAGCCATCGGCGACAATCTGACGTGTGTGTTTGTCGATAACGGCTTGTTGCGCCTCAACGAGGCCGAACAGGTTATCCACACATTTCGCGATAGCATGGGCATCAAGTTGATTGCCGTCGACGCCAGCGATGAGTTCCTCGGGGCATTAGCTGGTGTCAGCGACCCCGAGCGCAAGCGCAAAATCATCGGCGAAAAGTTCGTGCGCGTCTTCGAGCGCGAGGCCAACAAGATTGACGGCGCCACCTTCCTTGCCCAAGGCACCCTCTACCCCGACGTCATCGAGAGCAAAGCGCCCGATCGCCAAAAGGGCGTCACCATCAAGACCCACCACAACGTCGGCGGTCTGCCCGACGACATGACGTTGACATTGGTCGAGCCGCTGCGTTATCTCTTCAAAGACGAAGTGCGTGCCGCCGGCATCGAGCTCGGTTTGGCCGAAGATTGGGTATGGCGCCATCCGTTCCCCGGGCCTGGCTTAGCCGTACGCATCTTGGGGCCTATCACGCGCGAGCGCGCCGACATCTTGCGCCTCGCCGACAACATCTTCATCAGCGAGTTGCGCACCGCCGGCTTGTACCGCCAGACCCAACAGGCCTTTGCGGTGCTCTTGCCCGTCCAAAGCGTCGGCGTGATGGGCGATGGGCGCACCTATGCCGATGTGATTGCCTTGCGTGCCATCACGACTGAGGACTTCATGACCGCCGATTGGGCCCACCTGCCCTACGAGTTTTTGGCGCATGTCAGCAACCGCATCGTCAACGAAGTCGCCGGCGTCAATCGCGTGGTCTACGACATCTCATCCAAGCCACCCGCCACCATTGAATGGGAGTAAGTGGCCAGCCTATGTCGTCGTCAATCAGCGCACATGCCGTAGCCAAACTCATCATCGCCGGCGAACATGCGGTCGTCTATCGCCGCCCGGCGCTCGCCGTGCCTATCCCAGATATTACGGCCATTGTCCAGATTGCGGCGGCGCCGCATGGGCACGGCTGTTGGCTCGAGGCGCCGGATCTCGATCAGCGCGGGCGCGTCGGCATCGATGCCCACCCACTGATTGACCTCATCACAGATCTGCTCACGGCATGGCATCTACCGACGCCCGATGTGACCGTTACAATTCACTCAACTATCCCGATTGCCAGTGGCATGGGCAGTGGCGCAGCAGTGGCGACTGCACTCGTACGGGCGTTTGCTGCATGGTGCGACAAATCACTGACTCGCGAAGATCTCGGTGCATTTGTCTACCGGAGCGAGCAACGTCTCCATGGCACGCCGAGTGGCATCGACAACACAGTGATTGCCTACGACCAGCCGATTTCGTTTTGTCGTCAAGCACCCCGTGCCGATGGCACCGCCCAACCGCCGCGCATCGTGCCCCTCGCCATCGGCGCGCCGATGACGCTGGTGATTGCCGATAGCGGCGAGCGGAGCCCCACCCATCTCGCCGTCGACGGGGTGCGTCAACGGCGCGAGCAGGCCACTGCGCACTACGATGCGTTATTTGATGCAATTGGCGCCGTCACTCTGGTCGCAGAGCAGGCCCTCGCCGCCGGCGATGCGGCGTTGCTCGGTGCGGCGTGCCGCCAGAACCACACCTTGCTCCAACAGATTGGTGTCTCAATACCAACGCTTGATGCACTCGTTGCCGCCGCACTCAAGGCTGGCGCCTACGGCGCCAAGCTCTCGGGGGCCGGGGTTGGTGGCGTCATGTTTGCCGTCTGTCCGCCCGATCAGGGTGACATCATTCGGCAGGCGTTGATTGGTGCGGGTGCCGTCAAGGCGTTTATTACGCAGTTGCAACCATATCAGTCGGTTGAATAGGCGTTCAGCAATTTCACATTTTCATTTTCGTTGACCACACAGGTATAATAGTAGTGTGTGCAATGATGTCGTACGTATCGTACATTTTTTGAGGGCAAACAATGGCTCGAGTCATGGTCGCCATGAGTGGCGGTGTCGATAGTTCGGTTGTGGCTGCCATGATGCAGCACGCAGGTCATGACGTGACCGGTGTCACCATGCACCTGTGGGAGGGCGACGGCGACAAGATGGTCGAGAGTCGCTGTTGTTCGATGGAGATGGTCTCGGGAGCACGGCGAGTTTGTGCACAGTTGGGCATCCCATATTATGTCTTTAACTACCAAAAAGACTTCAAAAAGCACGTTATCAACTATTTTGCTGACGAATACGCCCATGGCATGACGCCCAATCCGTGTTTGGCCTGCAACCGCGACCTCAAGTTTCGCGTCTTACTCGAGCGCGCCGAGATGCTCGGTTTTGATGCGCTCGCAACCGGTCACTACGTGCGCAACGAGTACGACGGCCAGCAGTGGCACATGTACCGCAGCGCCGATATGCGCAAGGATCAATCATACGTGTTGCACATGCTCGGCCAAAAAGAGCTATCGCACCTGATGTTCCCGCTGGGTGGCATGACCAAGCCCGAGGTGCGGGCCCTGGCGAGTCAACTCGAGCTGGCCACCGCCGAGCGCCCCGAGAGTCAAGATATCTGTTTTGTGCCGGATCGCGATTATCGTTCGTTCGTGCGCAGTCAGCGCCCCGATGCCTTCACCGGTGGCGACATCGTTGATACTGCGGGCAACAAACTCGGCGAGCATCAAGGGATCCCGCTCTACACCGTCGGCCAGCGTCGTGGTTTGGGCATCTCCGTCGGCTCGCCGTTGTTTGTGACCCACATTGATGCCGCAACCAACACGGTGGTCGTGGGGCCTCAAGCTGATTTGCGCAAGCCGCGCATTAATGTTGACCGCGTCACGTATGTGGCAGGGGTTCCGTTCGACAACGAGTTCCGCTGCGAGGTACAGAGTCGTTCGCATGCACCAACTGCATCAGCCACGGCGTATGTGACCGGTGATGGATGCGTCGAGATTGTCTTTGATGAACCACAAGACGGCATCTCACCCGGGCAGTCGGCCGTCATGTATCGTGGTGCCGAAGTTATCGGAGGTGGGCGAATTCTCGCTCAATAAGCCATGTCACCAGTGCCAGTGCTTTTGATCATGATTGCGACCTTTCATGCCACGATTGCCCACATTTGGGCCGGGCGCGTCTTGTTGCAGTTGCCGGTCTACTGGCTCGCCGCATTCGTTGGGGTCGTCATCATCCATGCGAGTGGTCTTGCGTTGAGCAGTGCACTACCGGCCCCAGCAACCGTTCATCTGATTGAGACATCCATTGGTGCCTGGATTGGCCTGTTTTTGGCCATTCGATTCACCAAACAAAGCGCATAAACACGACTAAGGAGGCCCGAATGTACGACATGCCCGATTCCACTCCGACGCCACCCCCCAGCAACATGAATCGCTGGTTGGCGATTGGCGGCATCGTATTTGTCGTCATCAGCCTCGGATTCATCGTATTGTCGGTCATCTACCCCGGCTTCCGCGAGGCCGTCCGCGATTTGGCAATCATCTTGTTGGCATTGTTCCAACTCATCGGCGCCATCATCATGGCGCTCGTAGCCGTGGCGTTACTCTTTGCCGTCAAAGCCATCGACAACACGGCGCGAGGCACGCTCATCCCCAAACTCGAGGAGCTGAGTCTCAAGGTTGACGAATTGTTGGTCAAGACGGCAAGCGTCACCGACGACGTCAAAAAGACCAGCGCCTCGGTGGCCACCACCGTCACCATCATCTCGGAGCAAGTCGTCAAGCCGGCCATTCAGGTCAGTAGTTATGTGACCGGGCTCAAGGCCGCCATCAGCATCCTCGGTCAACGCATCGTCTCGGCCGCCACTCCTCCAACGAAAGATAAATCCGATGAGCAAGATTAACTACGGTGGCCAAGCGGTCATCGAGGGCGTGATGATGCGCGGCCTCAAGCGCGCCACGGTAGCGGTGCGCCGCGAGGACGGCACGATTGCCACCTTCCACGAAGAGCTCAACTATGCGCGGCGCTCGCTCCTTGAGTCACTGCCAATGGTGCGTGGTGTCTTGTTGCTGTGGGATTCGCTCAACCTGGGCATCCGCGCCCTCAACGTCTCGGCCGCAGCCAGTCTGCCGGCCGAAGAGCGCCCCAGCGAGGGTGAGTCAGCCGGCGGTGTGGCCATTTCACTCCTGTTTGCGTTCATCGTGTTCTTCGCTTTGCCCCTGATTATCGCCAACGCTTTGACGTATGTCGGCGTCGATAATTTTAGTGTGATTGTCATCGAAAACGTCTTCCAACTGGTTATTTTTATCGTGTACCTACTTCTCGTTGGTCGCATCCCCGAGATTCAGCGCGTGTATGGCTATCACGGTGCCGAGCACAAAGCCATCAACGCTTATGAGGCAGGATTACCGCTCGACGTGCCCAACGTCAGCCGTCAAACGCTGATTCACCCCCGGTGTGGTACTAGTTTTTTGCTCGTCGTGATGGTCATCAGCATCCCGATTTTTGCCATCTTCCAAGATCAGACGCTCCTCATCAAAATCGCCTCACGGATCGTCCTCATCCCCGTCATCGCCGGGTTGTCGTACGAGTTATTGCGCATCACGGCCACCAACTACCACCGTGCCTGGGTGCGCTGGCTGGTTGCTCCCTCGTTGGCACTCCAACGCCTGACCACGCGCGAGCCCGATGACGCCATGGTGGCCGTAGCGATTGCCGCGTTATTGCCAGTCCTCGCCGCCGACAAGGTGTTGCCCGACTCCTACGACACCACGCTCGGCATGGGGATTGACACACCTACCACCGGGTTCAAGGTCGTTGATGAACCCGGTGCAAGTGCCTAATCCATGTCTGACGCCATTGCCACCACGTTAATCGCATGGTTCCGCCAGCACGGTCGTGATTTGCCGTGGCGCCACACGCGCGACCCGTATCGCATCTTGGTCTCGGAGCTGATGCTCCAGCAGACGCAGGTAGAGCGCGTCATCCCCAAATACCACGCCTTCTTGGCCTTGTTCCCCGATGTGTATGCCCTCGCCGCCGCACCAACAAGTGCCGTGATTACGGCGTGGCAGGGGCTCGGTTACAACCGGCGCGCGATTTATCTCCAGCGCACGGCGCAGGCCGTCGTAGCGCAGTACAACGGTGAGTTCCCCCGTGATGTGGCCGCCCTACGCGCCTTGCCGGGCATCGGCGATTATACGTCGGGGGCAATTGCCTGTTTTGCCTTTGAGCACGATGTGGCGTTCCTCGATACCAATATTCGCCGAGTCGTGCTGCGCGTGTGGAGCGATCCGCACGGTGATATTCCTGATGAGAAAGCGTTACGCTCGCTGGCATCCATGCAGGTGCCTGCCGGGCAGGGTTGGTGGTGGAACCAGGCCATCATGGAGCTCGGGGCAGTCACCTGCACCGCCAACAAGCCCAAGTGCCCGAGCTGCCCTCTGCGCGGCTTCTGCAACGACTACGCCGCGCGCCTTGCCGCCGACCAAGCGCTCGCGCCATTACCCACCCGACCGGCGCGACGCGTCACCGAGCGCAAAGATGCCCCATTCGTCGGTTCAAACCGCTATATCCGTGGGCGTATCATCGACCACTTACGCCAAACACCGACTGGTATCGACCAGCCGGCGCTCGCATCACATCTTGCCACACTTGGATTAACCATTGACGAGGCCAAACTCACCACCATCATCGCCGGGCTGGCGCGCGATGGTCTGATTCACCTCGACGGCACCATCATTCAGTTACCCGCGTAATTTGGTCAGCTCCGCACGCGCCACGGCTGCCTCGTCCCAGGCAATCGGGCCATCGGCGTAGATGATACTACCCTCGTGGCCTTTGCCCAAGAGCAACACCATGTCACCCGGGCCTGCAGTGGCCAGGGCGGCGGCGATGGCTTGGGCTCGATCGGGGATCAAAAAGAGGTCTACGCCATCGCGACGGCCGTATTGACGGGCGCCGACGGCGATTTCTTCGATGATGGCCATGCGGTCTTCGCCACGCGGGTCTTCGTCGCTGATGTAGAGTACATCGCAGAACTGGGCGGCAATCGCGCCTTGTTGCGGGCGCTTTTCGCGGTCACGTTCACCGGCTGAGCCGAAGACGACAATCAAGCGCCCGGGGGTTATTGGCCGCACGAGGCCCATGACTTTCTCAAAAGAGGCCGGTGTATGCGCATAATCGACGAGCACGGCAAATGGTTGCCCCATGTTGATGCGCTGCATGCGTCCGCGCACGCCATCCACCGCACTCAAGATGGCCAGGGCGTCGTCGAGTGGTACGCCTTCGCTCAAGGCGACGGTCAGGGCGGCGAGGCTGTTCCACACATTAAAGTCACCCGTCAACTCGAGGTGTACCTGCCGGTTGCCCCAATGCGACCACAATGCAAATTCGAGGCCATTCATGCTACTGACCACGTTGCGTGCCTGCACATCGGCCGCCACATTGACCCCATAGGTCACGCGCTCAGCGCGCAAGGGCGCCGCCGCCAAGAATTGTTTGTGGTGTGGGTCGTTGGCATTAACAATCGCCACCTTGCGCTGTTTGTGCGGGGCGGCACTTGGTTCGCCGAGCATTTCAAATAGGCGTGTTTTGTCGTGACGGTACTGTGCGACCGTGCCATGAAAATCGAGGTGCTCGCTGGTCACATTCGTCAACACGGCCACATCAAAGCCACTCCCCGCCAGCCGTTGCCAACGCGCCGACAAGGCGTGTGATGTCGATTCAAGGACTGCATGCGTACACCCGGCTGCCAGCATGTCGTTGAGCATCTGCTGGATTTCGGGGGCTTCAGGGGTACTTTGGCGACTTTTGTTGGCCCAGATGCGCTCTGCCACTTTAAAATCTGCTGTGCCCACCAATCCCGACGAGCGCCCACCACTGTCGAGGGCCAGGGCGGTTAAGTAGGTAGTTGTCGTTTTGCCATCGGTACCAGTAATTCCCACCACGCGCATTTTATCGCCCGGGTAGCCAGCCACTGCGGCTGCCACATAGCCCAAGGCAGGTCGCGCATTGCTCACGCGCAACGCAGGCACAGGCAAGGTGTTGTCAAGGTGCGGATGCTCGTAGATGACTGCCACTGCACCGTTGCTAATCGCACTGGCAATATACGCATGACCGTCACTATGGAACCCCTGGTAGGCCACAAAGATGGCACCAGGGCGCACTTGACGTGAATCATACGCAACGCTGATGACCAGTATATCGAGAGAACCACTCCGATACATCTGATCGGGCACATGGGCTATCACTTCAGCAAAGGTGGGCATGCCAACTCCTCTCGATATCAATTAGGGGCGCACAGATGCAGTAATGGTGAGCAACTGACGCAGCGTGGGGAGTGCCGTCTGCGCAACAAGATCGGCGCCTTGCGCACTCAAATGTACCCCATCCACGAGCAAGTCAAATCCGCGTTGTTGTGCAATGGACTGATACGAGCTACCACGACTGATACGCCACTGATCGAGCGGTACCATCCACAGATGATATTCGGGGCCTGGGCGTGGGTTATTACGCATCGCCTGAACGAATGCCGCGCGCACATCAATCACCGGTACATGCCATCGCATCGCCAAGGTGTGAATGACCTGGACATAGCCATCAAGAATCATCTGGCCCGGCGTATCGGGTACCTCACCGAGTGTCGTCGGGGTCATCAAGACAACCGGAATATGTGCACGTTGTAGACGGGTAATCAGACCGGTATAGAGGGCCTCGAATGTGGGGATATCAATGATGATGGGCACGCGTTTGAGCGTCCGATAGTAGGCACGACTCAAGCGTTCGCCGTAGGCCGTACCAAAGTCATTGAGCCCAACCATGATACTGACTAACGAGGGTTGACGGGCAATCACATCAGCATCAATACGTCGTGCAAGATTCAACGTGGTATCTCCATCAATCCCCGCATTAACGACATCAACACCCGGTAATGCGGCGGCAATGCGCTCCACATATGCTGACCCGATGTGCCCTTGGGTAATGCTATCGCCAAAACAAATCAACCGTTGCATATCACTCTCATCACTCTCATCACTCTCATTCATCACATGGTGTCTATTATACTCAGCGAGACACCATACAAAAGCGCCTTGCGTGGAATCCACGCAAGGCGCTCACCCCGGACGAATTAGCGATGGACTGGTTTGTACTCGAGTCCAGTCATGTAGAGTTGCTCGATGATATCGAGAGAGCGCCGATCTGCCGAATCAATGTTGGTGAGGGTACGTGCCGCCTCAAAGTACCAATGCACCATGGCATGCATGTGCTGACGGGTCACCCCGTAGCGCGGCAAGACTTCAAGTGTCCAACGACACTCTCGCTCGATGATTTCTACCGCACGTAGACGCAACGCTGTTTGTGTCAGTCTATGCACTCGTTTGGGTGACTCAATGAACGCAGCCCGCTGCATGCTCTCATTATCAACACGGTCAGGCGCATCACAGACGCTCGCAAAACTGCGCATCATCTGCTCGCTGACCAACTTACAAATCTGCTCACCACGCTCTTCAAGTTCTGCAGCCACACGATTCCCACTGCTATTCAACCAACCTTCAAGTGCACGCATGGTGCAACTCCTTGGCGCCTATTTGAGCCTGCATTATTGCATGCCCAAACGAGTACGCCCGTGGACGCCGTTATGGTGTGCGTGTGCACTTGCCCACGGAGTCATCTCATTCTCTGTACTGATGACATGAGCTTGGTCGATAGCAGAAACGAAGTCATCGCCTAGATACATCCCTGGCATACGTTGCCGGAGCTCGGGATGGGTGATAAAGACACGACCGGCATATGCAAAATGCAGACCATGATGATGTAGACCCATCACCATTTGGCCAACCTGTTGCAACGACACCACATGCTCGGCCATGCTTGCGGTAAGAACTACGAGGGCGGGCGCCTGGCGTGTCAAGAACTCCGTAAGTCCTGTCAAACCGAGGTTCGGCCCAAGATACAACACCTCCCACCCCTGTTGCTCCATTAATACCGCATAGATTAATGAGCCCAGATCGTGAAAGTCACCGTTGGTGGTGCCGCAGATGAGTCGCGGCCCATTGGTAAACGGCGCATGAATTTGCAACAAACTCATCAAGCGTTGCCGAATAAATTGCACCGCAATTTGCTCGTCGGCAATACAGCCAGTCTCGTCTACCCAACGCTTGTCAAAGTCGCTGAGAATTGGCAGGATGACATCGTACACCAACGTGCTCGTCGGGAACAACGTGACCGCGGTATTCATCAGCACGTGCGCCTGACGTAAGTTGGTGTTCACTAGCGCATCAAACAGCTGTCGCCGTAAATCCGGCCAACCTGCATCACTGATATGAAGTTGTGCCTGACTGGGGAGGGGGGAAGATGATTTGTGAATGCTCTCCTCAGGATCCGACCGTAACATGACAACCGCTTGGCTAATCGCAATCCCATCTTCGGTTGCCTGCTTCAACCATTTGATAATTTCTACATCTCGCTGGGAGTACAACCGATGTCCATGCTCGGTGCGCGTTGGTTGTGGTACCCCGTAGCGCTGCTCCCATGCCCGCAACGTTGACACATTTACCTGTGTCTGTTGCACTACTGCCTTTATGTTATAACGTGGAGTGTCAGAGAAGGCCAGTAGGTGTCGAATTTTGTCAATCATCGACAACCTCCTACATTGTTGGGTTTACATCAACTCACTACTGGAATGCGATGTTTCCCGAAACCACTGACGATATATCTACCCCTATCAATATATCAGTTATGTCATTACTTAAATTGTATAACCTCTGTCAAGTAGTTGTCAATCACATGCATGCCCATGTCAACCTGACCATCTGCCTCGTACCAGCGCATTCTGACGGTTGTACTGTGTATATGTTTTCAAAATTTGAATATTTGTAAATATTTATCATTTAAATCACATCTCATACACAGCACATACTCACAATCACGCGCGCACGGGTTCTGGGCTAACGCGGCCGTCATTTTTGCCCGATGTAGTATTGTTTCTGAACTATAGTGTAGTGCAGACATATTACTCATAGACCAATATATTCAGCAATATAATCACCAATTAAGCGTGCGTATGCCGATCAATCGTCAGAGTATGCACATTTCATACACAACACATACACAGAAGTCACACACGGGTTATGCGCACGATTTGCATAGTCATATTCAAGGATATGTATAGCTTTTTGAGATTGACTATTGATTTACAGCGAGTCTATAATCCTGACAAGTCCTGCAGATACAACAACCAACATCGCCAGCAGCCGTTGACAATGGGGTACATGGGTGAAGGCAGGGCAGACCAGTAGCGGGGTAACACCCGCAGGAACCGCCGATGAAAGGGGGTGACTACGATGGCAGACAAACCAAACAACGATCTGGTACCAGCACAATGGAAGTCGCTGTTCACCAATGAGGAGTGGTTGGTACATGGCATTGTCGTTCGTTCCATGTATGGAATGTTGGCAATTGCGGTTGTGGCTCACATCTTGGTGTGGTCATGGAAGCCTTGGATCGGTTAGTATTTGATTCTTGGTTCGAGCTATGAGCCAAGCAGAGAGCGAAGCGAGGGAGCATATGTTGCCAAATCGGCCACTTGATTTCCGCACGGCCGTCGTATTGGGGACGTTGCTGGGAGTCGTCATGGGCTTGTTGAACCACTTCGTGGTATTGAGCTCAGACAAGTACAGCAGCATTTTCGGTTAGTTGGATGGCTCATGTCGTTAGTACGACAGAGCCCAGCGGGTCGAGCGGCAACCCGTTCGGCCCGCTGCAATGTTAGAGACAGGAATTTTGGATTAGCCCGTGGTGAGATGGCAGGTGCTTAGTTGATCTCTGCCACACGCTAGAAAGCGAGTGTCTGCGATGTCTGATGCGCCACAAAAGCCACTGTTGCAACCCGATGGCGAGTATCGCGCTTCAATGGCTTCAGCGAGCTCGGCAGGCGCAGGCCCACGCGCCGGCGAGCTTTCATTTGAAGCGATGGAAGCACGATATAAGCGACCAGGTGGGACGCTAGCCGCGAAGATGTTCGGGCATGACCCGTTGGACTTCTGGGTTGGCAACTTTTACGTCGGGTTCTTTGGTGGTACCGCAATCCTTGGTATTGTGATGGGTGTATTGACCTACCTCTACCAAGCGGTATTTGTTGAGCAGCGTTATAACCTCTTGGCTGTTGCCCTAGAGCCACCCCCGATTAGTGCGGGGTTGCGCTTAGTTGGTTATGGCGAGCCAGGATTTGCCTGGCAGTGGACAGTGATTTTTGCCACCATCGCATTTGTAAGCTGGTTGTTACGACAGATCGACATCAGCTTAAAGTTGCGGATGGGGTTGGAGATTCCGATTGCCTTTGGAGCGGTGGTAACGTCATGGGTGACGTTACAGATTTTGCGACCAGTAGCGATGGGTGCATGGGGTAATGGGTTCCCCTTGGGTATCACGCACCATCTCGACTGGTTGAGCAACATCGGTTATCAATACTACAACTTCTTCTACAACCCGTTCCATGCGATAGGTGTAACCTTACTCTTTGCGGCGACGCTGTTTTTGCACATGCACGGTGCAGCGATTTTGAGTGCAGCTCGACGACCAGTAACAGAGCACAATGTTGACGTATTTTGGCGCAACATTCTCGGTTACAGTATCGGCGAAATCGGCATTCACCGCCTCGCCTTCTGGGCAGGTGCAGCCTCAGTGTTATTTGCCAACGTCTGTATCTTCTTGTCAGGCACATTAGTGTATGACTGGAACGCTTTCTGGGCCTTCTGGGATCGCATCCCAGTCTGGAGTGGTGCCGGTGCAGGTATTGTTCTCATTGGTCTCGGTTTGGTCTTCTCAAAGCGCAGCGACAAACTCAATCCAGAGCCTGACCTGCACAAAGAGGAGTTCGAGGAGGGTCTCGAGGGCGTCATTGGTCAGCCTGGCTACATTAACTTCATGGATCGGCTCTTTGGTAACGGTCGCGTATTGCCCATTTATTTGGGTGTGTGGGGCGTCCTCTCGGTCACAGCCGGTGTTGTTGCCTCATTCATCATCTTGCAGAGCTACATGTACGAAGTTGGTTACAACCCGATTTCGTTCCTCCGCGAGTTCTGGAATTTGGCAGTCATGCCGCCAGTTGCCGCTCATGGTTTGTCATGGAATGTGCCGTGGTACGAGGGTGGTGACTACTTGGTAGCAACCTTCTTCTTGCACGTTTCGGTACTCGCTTGGTTTGCCCGCCTCTACAATCGTGCGCGCAAGACCGGTTTGAGTCCACAGTTGGCCGCTGGATTCTGGGCAGCATTGTTCTTGTACTTCGTCATCTACCTGTTCCGACCGGTATGGCGTGGGTTCTGGGCAGACGCACCTGGTCACGGCTTCCGAGCATTTTTGGACTGGACCAACTACGTCAACATTCAAGTTGGCAACATCTACTACAATCCGCTTCACATGATCTCGATCTTCTTCTTGCTCGGTTCAGTCTTGTTGTTGGCGATGCACGGTGCGACCATCGTCGCCGCCTCGAAGTGGGGTGCTGAGGCCGAAATCGACGAGATGATCGTAGAGGGTGCCGGTACGCATCGTTCACAGCTCTTCTGGCGCTGGACGATGGGCTTCAATGCCAATTCGTACAACATCCACTTGTGGGCATGGTGGTTTGCTACACTTTGTGGTATCACCGGTGCACTGGGCATCTTGATTAGTGGCACGCTAGTAGACGACTGGTATGCATGGGCACAGGCCGCCAACATTGTGGCGCCGATGTCCACAGAAGATTGGTCGCAGTACATCTTCAGTAAGTAGTGAGCACGGCGCGCTGTTCGTCCGTGGGCAGTGCGCCAGCCCACGCCTTTGAAGTTACTGCCAGAGAGGAACGCATATGTCTCAGACTCCGAGCGTCTCCCACCAATGAACGAGGATGCCAAGTTTAATCTCGTGGCCGCAGCAGTTGCCGGTATCACGATGGTCGCCAGCATCGTCGCCTTTTGGTGGATTTGGGCCTTGGTGCAGCCACCCGCGGCCAAGCCAATCCCTTCATCGCCGATTTATGTGAATTACGACCCATCCAACCCGAACTTAAAGCCTGAATCATTGGCTGCCATGCAGGCCTATACCGAGGCCAACCCAGAGCCAAAGAACGTACAGGTACTCAAGGGGTGGAGCACATCAAAGATTTCAGCCTACATGACGGCACAAGTCGCTGGTGGTCTCA